>NZ_JBEOVM010000012.1:0-36456 GCF_040295505.1 Streptomyces sp. NPDC002790
CCCCCCCCCCCCCCCCCCCGCCGCCGCATCGCACACCCCGCCAGCCCGCCACCCCGCTCGCCCGACGGAAGGACCCCGGTGGCCACCTCAACTCTCCCTTCGGACAAGGCCCGTTCGAGGATTCCGCTGCTGCACCGCCTCGACGTGAAGGGCGCGCCGTACGCGTTCATCGCCCCCTTCTTCGTCATCTTCGCCGCGTTCAGCTTCTACCCGCTGATCTACACCGCCTGGATCTCCCTCCACCAGGTCGAGCTGTCCACCTTCGACGTCATGTCATGGCGGGGCCTGGACAACTACACGGCGCTGCTCGCCGACGAGCGGTTCTGGAACGCGCTGCGCAACACCATCACCATCGGTGTGATCTCCACGGTTCCGCAGCTGCTCATGGCCCTCGGCCTGGCACACCTGCTCAACTACCGGATGCGTGGATCGACCTTCTTCCGCGTCGCCGCCCTCACCCCGTACGCCACCTCGGTCGGCGCCGCCGCGCTCGTCTTCACGATGCTCTTCCAGCGCGACTTCGGCATGATCAACTGGGGTCTCGGCCTGGTGGGCATCGACCCGGTCGACTGGGAGAACTCCACCTGGGCCTCGCAGAGCGCCATCTCCGCGATCGTGATCTGGCGCTGGACCGGCTACAACGCCCTGCTCTACCTGGCCGCCATGCAGGCCGTGCCGCTGGAGCGCTACGAGGCCGCCGCCATCGACGGGGCCAACCGCTGGCAGCAGTTCCGCACCGTCACCGTCCCCGGCATCAAGGCGACGATCGTCTTCACCATCGTCCTCTCGACGATCGGCGCCACCCAGCTCTTCGGCGAACCACTGATCTTCGGCCAGGGTCCCAACGGCGTCACCGGTGGCACCGACGGCCAGTACCAGACGCTCGGCCTGCTGCTCTACGAAGAGGGTTGGAAGAACTACCAGATGGGCCGCGCGGCCACCGTGGCCTGGGCGATGTTCCTGCTGCTCGTCCTCTTCTACGTCCTGCAGCGCGTCGTCTCGCGCCTGCGCAACCGCAAGCACTGACCGGGGAGCCACGCCATGACCACCGACACCGCTCCGGTCCGCACCGGCGCCCGAGACGGCGGCGCCGTCGAGCGCCCCGCACCCGCCCGCCGCAGGCGCCTGAAGCCGGGCGCGGGCAAACAGCACCACGCGGGGCCCGTCACCTACGTCCTGCTCGGAATCACCGCCCTGGTCTCGCTCTTCCCGCTCTATTGGACGCTGGTCGCGGCCTCCTCCGACAGCGCCCGGATCTCGCGGACCCCGCCGCCGTTCCTGCCGGGGCCGAACCTCTTCACCAACCTCTCCCGGGCCTGGACCGAGGCCGCCATGGGCAAGGCGATGATGAACTCGCTGATCGTGGCCGGCGCCATCTCGCTGTCCACGGTGCTCTTCGCGACCCTGGCCGGATTCGCCTTCGCCAAGCTCCGCTTCAAGGGTCGGGGCGCCCTGCTCATGGTCGTCATCGGAACCATGATGGTGCCGCCCCAACTGGGCGTCGTCCCCCTGTTCATGATGATGAGCGACCTCGGCTGGGGCCAGCAGCTGCCATCGGTCATCTTCCCTACGCTGGTCAGCGCGGTCGGTGTGTTCTTCATGCGGCAGTACTTCGCCGAGGCACTGCCCGACGAGCTCGTCGAGGCGGGCCGTGTCGACGGCGCGCACTCGCTGCGCATCTTCTGGTCCATCGTGCTTCCGATCGCCCGCGCCCCCATGGCCGTGATCTTCATGATCACGTTCGTCCACGCCTGGAACGACTTCTTCTGGCCGTTCATCGCCCTCGACATGACCAACCCGACCGTGCCCGTGGCGCTCACACAGCTGAGCGCCGGCTATGTCCGCGACCAGTCCCTGATCATGGCGGGCGCGCTGCTCGGCACGCTGCCGCTGCTCGCGATGTTCGTGGTCTTCGGCCGGCAGATCGTCGGCGGCATCATGCAGGGCGCCGTCAAGGGCTGAGTCACGACTCACGTCGACGCGAAGCCGACTCAACTCCCGTACCGTTCCCGTCAGTTCATCCCGTAGGAGTCCTTCATGTCATCCGCGCTCACGTTCCCCGCCGACTTCCTGTGGGGTACGGCGACCGCCTCGTACCAGATCGAGGGCGCCGCCCAAGAGGACGGCCGCACCCCGTCCATCTGGGACACCTACGCGCGTACGCCCGGCAAGGTCCTCAACGGTGACACCGGCGACATCGCCTGTGACCACTACCACCGTTGGGCCGAGGACGTCGACATCATGGCGGACCTGGGCGTCAAGGCGTACCGCTTCTCGCTCGCCTGGCCGCGCATCCAGCCGACCGGCCGCGGACCTGCCCTGCAGAAGGGCCTCGACTTCTACCGGCGGCTGGCCGACGCGCTGCGCGAGAAGGGCATCAAGCCGGTCGCCACGCTCTACCACTGGGACCTGCCGCAGGAGTTGGAGGACCTGGGCGGGTGGCCGGCCCGGGAGACCGCCGAGCGGTTCGCCGAGTACGCGGCGCTGGCCGCCGAGGGCCTGGGCGACCACATCGACACCTGGACCACCCTCAACGAGCCCTGGTGCAGCGCCTTCCTCGGTTACGCGTCCGGGGTGCACGCCCCCGGTCGCACCGAGCCGGTCGCCGCCCTGCGCGCTGCCCACCACCTCAACCTGGGACACGGCCTGGCCGTTCAGGCGCTCCGCTCGCGACTGCGCCCGGCCGCCGAGGTGTCGGTGACACTCAACGTGCACCACGTACGCCCGCTGACCGACGCGGCCGGGGACACGGACGCCGCCCGGCGCATCGACGCGCTGGCCAACCGGGTCTTCACCGGCCCGATGCTGCGGGGCGAGTACCCCGAGGACCTGCTGAAGGACACCGCGTCGCTCACCGACTGGTCCTTCGTCGAGGACGGCGACCTGGCCGAGATCCACCAGCCGCTGGACTTCCTGGGCGTCAACTACTACTCGCCGACGCTGGTCTCCGAGGGCGACCCGGCCCACGGCAGCGACGGCCACGGCGCCAGTGCGCACACCCCCTGGGTGGGTGCGGACCGCGTCGCCTTCCACCCGACACCCGGTGACAGGACCGCGATGGGCTGGACGATCGACGCCTCGGGTCTTGAGGAACTGCTGGTCCGTCTGAGCGGCGAGAACCCTCGTCTGCCTCTGGTGATCACGGAGAACGGCGCGGCGTTCCACGACTACGCGGGCCCCGACGGCAACGTCAACGACCCGGAACGTATCGCCTACGTCCGCGACCACCTGGCCGCCGTGCACCGAGCGAGGTCCGCGGGCGCGGACATCCGCGGCTACTTCCTGTGGTCGCTGCTGGACAACTTCGAGTGGGGCTACGGCTACAGCAAGCGCTTCGGCATGGTCCACGTCGACTACCCGACCGGCACCCGCACCCCCAAGGCCAGCGCCCGCTGGTACGCGAAGGTGGCCGCGACGGGCACGCTGCCGGAGTGACACCTCACCCACTTGGAGGGGGTTACCGGTCGGCCGCCGGGGCGGAGGCGGCGATGTGTACGGCGGCGGGCCGGGTCGCGGCGTCGTAGGCGGCGCGCGCCCCGGTGGCTCCCATGCCGCTGTCGCGGGCGGGTTCGTAGAGCCGCTCGGGGCCGCCGCCCTGCCACTGGTTGACCCAGACGACACCCACGGGCAGCCGGGCGGCCGCCGCGATGTGGTCGGGGTCGTCGGTGTAGACGGTGGCGGCGAGGCCGTAGCGGGAGGCCGCCGCGCGGGCGAGCCCCTCCTCGAAGTCGGCCACGACGGTGACGGGTGCCACGGGACCGAACGTCTCCTCGGTCATCACGAGCATGGTGTCGTCGACTCCGGTGAGGACGGTCGCCGGGTAGAAGTAGCCGGGGCGCTCCGGTGCGACTCCGCCCGCACGAACGGTCGCGCCTTTGGTGACGGCGTCCTCGACGTGGCGTCGTACGGTGTCGCGTTGCCGCGCGTCCACGAGGGGGCCGAGCACCGTGGCGGGGTCGAGACCGTCGCCGACGGCGAAGGTCCGCGCCGCGGCGGCGAGGGCCTCGACGAACTCGTCCGCGATCCGCTCATGGACGTAGATCCGCTCCATGGAGGTGCAGATCTGGCCGGTGTTGATGAAGGCGCCGAACGCGACGGCTTGCGCGGTGGCCACCGGGTCGACTCCGGCGTCGATCACGACGGGGTCCTTGCCGCCGAGTTCGAGTACGCAGCGGTTCAGGTGCGCTCCGGTGGCCGTTCCCACGGCGCGGCCGGCGCCGACCGAGCCGGTGAAGTGGACGAGCCGTACGTCTTGGTGTTCCGTCAGCGCCGCGCCGGTGCGGCCGTCGCCGAGGACCAGGTTCAGCACGCCCGCGGGGAGTCCGGAGGCGGCGGCCAGTTCGAACAGCCGCACCGTGGAGAGCGGGGACCGCTCGGAGGGCTTGACCACGACGGTGTTCCCGGCGGCGAGCAGCGGGCCGAGGCCACCGAGGACCATGGCGACGGGGAAGTTCCACGGGGTGATGACCGCGGTGACACCGAGCGGGTGGCGGACGATGTCGGTCCGCTCGCCCGCCGGGCCAGGCCCTGCCACCGTTTCGCTGAACGGGTAGGTGAGCGCCTGGTCGGCGGCCGCCTTCAGCCCGGCCACCGCGCCCTCCACGAAGGTGCGCCCGATGCCGACCGGCTTGCCCATCTCGCGGCATTCCAGTTCGGCGAGTTCCGCGGTGTGTGCGGCGATCGTGCCGGCCCAGGCGTGCAGGTGCTCCACGCGCCGAGACACGGTGAGGGCGGCCCACTCGCGCTGCGCTTCGGCGGCCGCGGTCACTGAGCGGTCGACGTCGGCGGCGCTGCCCGCGCGGAAGTGCGCGACGGCTTCCTCGGTGGCGGGGTTGACCACGGCGACGACATCCTCGCCGGTCGGCTCTTCCCACCGGCCGCCGATGAAGTTCTGGAGGGTTTCCATGGTGGGGGCCGTTTCTGTTCGGTAATTCTGTTCGGTACGAGGTTCAGCACGGGGCTCCGTGCGTCACGGGGCGGTGTCAGGCGTCGAGGCGGTCGGCCATGAGTTCGCCGGTCATGATGGCGGCGAGGTTGGTGTTGGCCCTCGGCACGGAAGGGAAGATCGAGGCGTCCACGACCCGCAGTCCCCGGACACCCTGCACCCGGCATTCCGGGTCGACGACCGTCCCGGCGGCGCTGGTCGCGCCCATCCGGCAGGTACTCGTGCCGTGTTGGGCGTCGAGGACCGTGGCGAGCAGATGGTCGTCGAGGGCACTGTCGTCCGCCAGTGCCGCGAACAGCGGGCCGTTCGCCTCCTCGACCGATCCGCCCAGGACGGCGGCCGTCTCGGCGCTGCCGCTCAACTCGACGAGGGCGCGCACACCCTCCCGCATCGGGGCGAGATCCCGCGCGTCGGACAGCATGCGCTGGGCGACGTACGGGTGTGCCGAGGGATCCGTGGAGACGAGGGTGAGTTCACCGCGCGAGTGGGTCCGGTTCAGCCAGACACCAAAGCCGCCGGCGTGCTCTTGGGTGTTCGCCGTGGCCATGGACAGCACGTTCTGGTTGAGCGAGACGAACATGAGGTCGTCGGAGTGCGTACCCGACCCGCTGGACCAGCGCACGCAGACGTTGGTGTGCCGGTCGTGCGGTGACGTGATGGCGGTTTCGGCCCGCAACGGCAGCGAGAGCACCGTCATCGCGTGGTCCTGCATCCCGACACCGACCGGCAGGTCCTGGCACACCTCGATCCCCAGTGCCCGCAGTTGGGCGGCGGGGCCGATGCCCGAGCGCAGCAGGATCGCGGGGGAGTGGATCACCCCGGCGCTGAGGATCACCTCGTCCGCGTACTCGGTGACGACGGCTCCGTCGATCACCGCACGCACACCGACCGCGCGGTCGTTCTCGAAGATGACGGTGTCCACCAGCGCGTCGCCGCGGATGGTGAGGCCGGGCAGTTCGCGTCCGGGTTCGAGGTAGGCGTCGTTGACGCTGACGCGGCGGCCGTCGCGGGAGTTGATCGGGTACGGCGATACGCCGGTGGCGCCGGGGGCGTTGACGTCGGGTGCCCAGCCGAACCCCGCAGCGAGCGCCGAGTCGGCCAGGGCCCGGTCGACGCTACCCCAGGCGTCCTTCGGGGTCCGGTGGATCGGGGTCGGCCCGCCGCGGCCGTGGTGGGGCTTGTCGCCGAACTCCTCGTCGTCCTCCAGCTTGGCGAAGTAGGGCAGCACGTCATCGGGCGCCCATCCGGTACAGCCGAGCCGGGCCCACTCCTCGAAGTCCGCCATCGGCGGCCGGATCGCGATCTGGCCGTTGACGGACGAACTGCCGCCCACGCCACGCCCGCGCCAGTACGGGGCCTGCGGCTGCTTCTCGGTGCGCGAGGAGTTCAGGCCGGTCCACACGACATGTTCCGAGGCCGCGGGATCCATGAGGGCCACCACGGGGTTGGGGGAGCGCCACGCCTCCGGCATCTGGGCCGAGCGGTAGTCGGGGCCCGCTTCGAGCAGCAGGACCCGGCGGCCGCGAGTGGCGGCGCGGACGGCGAGCGCCGCACCCGCGGAGCCAGCGCCGACGACGATCAGGTCGCGAACGTGCTGTGCCATCGCTCCTCCTTGATGCGGGAGTGTCACGCACCGGGGGCTCCTGTGCGGATGCTGGTAATCTGACGCAGAAGGAAAGTTCAGTCAAGAATGAATTTTCAGTTTTTTCCGTACGGGGAGGATCGGTGCCGCCAGCCGCCGACAACAGTTCAGCCATGAGCGAGAGGCCGTTGGTCGAGGACTTCGGCCGGCGGATCGGGAGCGCGATGGGATGGCCGCCGATCGCCGGGCGGCTGGCGGGTGTGCTGATGCTCAGCCCCGACCCCATGACGCTGTCGGAGCTCCAGGCGCGGCTGGGAGCCAGCAAGGGTTCGACGTCGGAGATGACCCGCCTGCTCATCGCGAACGGCACGGTCGAGCGGGTCAAGGTGCCCGGCGTGCGCCAGGCCGGTTACGTCTGGCGCGACGACGCGTGGAGCGGCTGCCTCCAGCACCAGCTCACCCAGACCGAGCAGCTGCTCGAACTCGCCCGGACCGCGCAGGAGCGGGGAGTTGGCATGCCGGAGGCGCAACAGGCGCGGCTGCGCGACATGCACACGTACTACGACTTCATGGTGTGTCAGCTGCGCCGCCTGCTCGACGAGTACCGGCGGCTGGCTCGGGGCTGATCCCCGCCACCGCAAGGGCGAGCAGTGCGTCGGCGCGGGCCGCGGGCGCGGGGTGGTGCTCCGTGGCGAGGGTGAGGCCGACGGCCAGGGTGATCAGGTCCTCGACCGTGACCCCTGGTGCCACCGCACCCTCCCGCGCCGCGCCCCGCAGGAGTGGCTCTCCCGCCTCGATCAGCGCTGCCGCGCAGGAGTTGCCCCCCACCGGGTCGTGCCCCTCGTCGTACGAGAGGGCTGCCGCCAGTCCGCGCGCGGTGACGCAGTAGGCGACCACCTCGCCCAGCCACTCCAGCAGTGCCTTCCGGCCCTCGCCCTTCCGGCCGTCACTCTTCCCGTCCTTGCCGCTCCGGCCGTCGAGTTCTCGTGCCCGTGCGCTCAGTGCCTCGATCCGGTGCCGCGAGACGGCCTCCAGTAGCGCCCGCCGGGTCGGGAAGTGTCTGCGCACGGTCGCGGAGCCGACTCCGGCTACGCGCGCGATCTGCTCCAGCGAGGCTTCCGCGCCCCGTGCGGCGACCTCCTCCTCGGCGACGGCGAGGATCCGCTCGTAGTTGCGCCGGGCGTCGGCGCGCTGCCGCTCGACCATGTGATCAGCTCCAGGATTGCTAAGTGGCGGGGCCCGCCATATCGTATCCGAACATAAATGGCGGGCCCCGCCATTTCCCGTGGCCGACGCCTGCCCTTGGCCGGCCGTGCGTCCGTACGTCCGTATGTCGAAGGAGTCCTCTCATGCCGACCCCGCCCAGCACCCCGTCACTCGCACACGCCCCCGTACTCGTCACCGGCGCCACCGGCCGGCAGGGCGGCGCCACCGCCCGTGCGCTGCTCGCCGCCGGTGTTCCCGTACGTGCCCTGGTCCGGGACCCCGCCACCGACCGGGCCCGCGCCGTCGCCGCACTCGGGGCCCGGCTCGTCACCGGAGATCTCCTGGACCGCGCCTCCGTGACGCACGCCGCCGAGGGTGCCCGCGCCGTCTTCTCGGTCCAGATGCCCCTCTTCACCGCCGAGGGCGCCGACTTCGACAACGAGCTGGCCCAGGCCACCAACCTCGTCGAAGGCGCCCGCGCCGCCGGGGTGGAGCAGTTCGTGCACACCTCTGTCACCGGTGCTGGGCAGCACACCGAGGTACCCGGCTGGGCCGAGGGGTACTGGGACTTCATGGCCCCGACCCTCGACACCAAGGCCGCCATCCAGGATCTCGTCCGCACGGTCGGCTTCCCGCGCTGGACGCTCCTCAAGCCGGGCTTCTTCATGGAGAACCTGCTCCCGTCCATGGCCTACCTCTTCCCGCACGGCATCGAGGGCGGCCTGATCACTCTCATCAAGCCCGACACCCGGCTCTCCCTCACAGCGGTCGCCGACATCGGCACCGCGGCCGCCGCCGCCCTCGCGGACCCGGACCGTTTCCACGAGGTGGAACTCGAACTGGCCAGTGAGTACCGGTCGATGGAGGAGGTCGCCGAGATCCTCAGCCGCGTCCTCGACCGGCCGATCACCGCGCCTGACCTGACCCTGGAGCAGGCCCTCGCCGCTGGAATGCCGCCCATGGGTGCCTCCGGTGCCTTCATGAACGCCGCGGGCCAGCCGGGCCGCCCGGAGTTCGCCCGTGCGCTGGGCCTGCCGCTGACGCGCTTCGAGGACTGGGCGCGGGTGAACCTGCGTTAGGCGTCAGTGGGCGAACAGTTCCACGGGGTCCGGCCGGGTGGCCCGCCCACTGCCCGACAACCCGGCCGATCGGACCGGAAGCCTGGACGGTCGGCCGACGCGGAGCCGAAGGTCCCGCGGATAGCGTCCTTCTCGGTAGGTGACACCACGGAGAGGGAGCAACGATGGATCAGCGAACGGCCGACCGCGACACCGGACTCGCCACCGAGTTCGAGAGGGACGTCGAAAAGCTGTTGCTGGAGGCGCTGCGCGCGGGGGCCAAGCAGGAGCGCGAGGACGTCGGTACGGAGAGTGTGCTGGCCGCGATCGTGTCGGGTGACTCGGACGCGGGCTCCGCGATCGCCCCGGGGATGAAGGCGTCCGGCTCGCTCAGCGGATCCATCGGGTACCGGGGGACGTCCGTGTGGGTCAGTGCCGACGCGGGGGACGGCGTGGCGGAGACACCGGACGACGAGCGGGAGATTGACGCCCTGTGGCGGGAGGTCCGGCACGAGGAGGCCAAGCGGCGGCGTTGGCAGAACCGGAAAGAGGAGAAAAAGAAGAGGGAGGAGGGCCAGGCCGCCCCGCGGAGCATCGAACTGCCGCCGATGACCGGCGCGTTGCGGTCGTGTCTGCGCAAGGCATTGGAGGCCGCACGGGCGGAGGGCGCCGTGTCGGTGCGTGTCCGTCATGTGGCGCACGCCCTGGTCGAGTTGGACGGGACGCGGGCCCGCGAGGCCATGGTCGTGGAGAAGGTGGACGTCCCGGCTGCCTCGGCCGCGCTCGAGGCGCTGCGGGGAAGCGACGAACTGCCGGAACCCACCACAGTGTTCATCCTGCGCAAGGCGGGGACGTTCGGGAAGAGCGGCAATCCGCTGACCCGGAAGTTCAACGCCTGGGTCTTCGGCGGCAGCGCCGGACTCTTCGGCTCGGCGATGGTGGGCGCGGCGCGCTCGGAGGCGCCGCGGGTGGCGGTGCGGCGCGGGGAGCCGAAGACGCAAGCCGTCGACATGCTACTGGGCATCCTGGCCCTTGAGCGGTCGCTGAGCGTCGCGGGACGTGAGCTGCCCGAGAAGCTCCAGGGGGCGAACCGAGGGGCGGAACTCCTGCGCCGGCACGGCGCCCGGCAGGACGCTGTCTCCCGGGTGCTGCTTCCCACCACAGGCGTCGCGGAGGGGGAGCCCGCGGAGGTGCGCGGACCCGCCGACTTCGAGGAACGGCTCCTGCACGTCACGCAGTTCACCGCCTCCCACCATGGCTCGCCCACGGTCGGCACGACCCATCTGCTGGCCGCGCTCCTTGACGAGACCGGGACGGACGCGGAGTCCGCGGCGGAGATCGAGCGCGTGCTGACCGAGAGCGGCGTGGACGTCGACGCGCTGCGGGCCGAGCCGGAGCTCCAGGTGCCCGCAGGAGCGGCGCGTGCGAACTGAGGCCGCGGTGACCCACCAACACATGTGACACGATCGGCCGTTGAGAACGGAACCCGCGCGGAGGAAAACGATGAGCCCGGTAGTGCGACCGTGGACGCGGGTGCGCCGCGAGGCGGCCGCGATCCGGAATGCGGTGCGAGCCGCGCCCCGGCGGACGGTCGTGATCGAGTCCGTACTCGCCGGCCTGGTGTTGGTGTGCTCGCTGGTGCCGGTTCCGCTGATGCCGCCGGCCCACCCGGTGCCGGTGGCCCTCCTGGGTGTGTGGGCGGCGCTGCTCGTGCCCGCGCGGCGCCGGTACCCGACCCTCGCGGTGCTGGGCTGCATGCCGGTGATCGCCGGGGAGAACGTGTGGGCGACGGTGGTGGTGCCGTGTGTCGTCTGGTCCGCCGTACGCCGCATCCCCGCCGCCCGGCGCGCCTGGACGGCGGTCGGGGCGAGCGCCGCCGGAGCCGTGCTCCTGTCGATCGCCAGCCAATCCCTCAGCGAGCTTCCCACGCTGCCGTATCTGATCACCGGCGCCGGCCTGGCCGCACTGTTCGTCCTGCTGCCCGCGCTGTCCGGCCGGGTGCTGGGGCACCGCCGTCCGCTGAAGGGACTGCTGCGGGAACGCAACGCCTACCTCGAACAGGCCCGCTCCCTCACCGACGAGGCGGCCCGCATGGAGGAACGGGCCCGCATCGCCGCCGAGATGCACGATCTGCTCGGCCACCGCATCGGACTCATCTCGGTGCACGCCGGGGCCCTCCAGCTCGCCGCCGAACGCCAGGCGCCGCCGCTGGCCCCGCAGGCCGAACTGCTGCACACGACCGCCGGAACGGCCATGGACGAGCTGCGCGGCATCCTCGGCGTCCTGCGTCACCAGTCGGGCGAGGACATCGGCGAGCGGGGGACCCGTGAGTCCCTCTCGACCCTCGTCACGGACTCCCGTAACGCGGGGGCAGACGCCGAACTCCATTGGAACGCCGCCGACTTGACGGAAGCGGACCCCCGCACCCGGCAGGCCGTGCACCGTGTCGCCCGCGAGGGACTCACCAACGCGCTGAAGCACGCACCCGGCGCGACCGTCCGTGTCACGTTCCAGGACGAAGGGGCGACCGTGACGATCGCCGTCGTCAACGACGCCCCGCCGGCGCCCCGTTCGCCCGGCGGCGGGAACCGCAGTGGACTCGTCGGCCTGCACGAACGGATCAGCCTGCTCGGGGGCGTCCTGCAAGCCGGACCGCGCCCGGAGGGCGGCTTCGCCCTCTCCGCCCGGATACCCGTCAGGCCCGACGCGCAGTCCGTGTACGCCACTTTGTCGAAGCCACTGTCGGAGGGGGCGGGCTCCCGGGCCCCGCTGTCCACGGAAGTGCTCACGTGGCCCCGCATCCTGGGAGGTGGCTGCGCGGCGCTGCTGGTGCTGTTGCCGACGATCGGTGGCACCGTCGCTCTGTTGATCATGGCCGTCCTACAATGAGGCGATGATCCGAGTCCTGATCGCCGACGACGAGGCCCTGATGCGTACCGGCGTCCGGCTGGTCCTTGAGCACGACGACGAGATCCGTATCGAGGCCGAGGCACAGGACGCCCGTGAGGCCGTCGAAGCCTGCCGGGTCCACACCATCGACGTCGCCCTCCTCGACATCCGCATGCCAGGGGACGGCATCACCGCCGTCGCCGAGATCACCCGCCAGTCGCCCCGCACCCGCGCGGTGATGCTGACGGCCTTCGGTGAGGAGTCGACCGTCACCAGCGCGTTGCGCGCCGGGGCCCACGGCTACCTCCTCAAGGACACCGGCCCCCACGCGCTCATCGACGCCGTACGCCGCGCAGCCGCCGGGGAACCCGTCCTCGCCCCGCAGGTCACCCGCCAACTCGTCGACTTCCGGACCCGCATGGGCCACAGCGGCGACGCGGCAGCGGGCCGGATCGCGGAGCTGACACCGGCCGAACGGGACATCCTGCGGCTGCTCGGCACCGGCCTTTCCAACGCCGAGATCGCCGACCGGCTCCACCTGAGCTCCGGCACTGTCAAGGCCCACATCAGTAGCATCCTCACCCGCACCGACTGCACCAACCGGGTCCAGGCCGCGGTGCTGGCGCAGGAGGCGGGACTGCTCGGCTGACATCGGGCAGCCCGTCACCGCTTCCGCAGCGCCCGCGGTGCCGTCTCCGGCAGGGCCATCAGACACACCAGGGACAGGACGCAGGTTCCGGCGAGGTAGTAGCCGACGTTGTCGGCGTTTCCGGTCGCGGCGATGATCCGGTTCGCGACCAGCGGGGAGATGCCGCCGCCGAGGACGGCGCCGAGGTGGAAGGCGATGCCCATCCCGGACTGCCGCTGGTCGCGGGGGAAGAGCTCGGTGAAGAAGGTGTACATCGGGCCGAACAGCAGCCCGGTCGTCGCGAAGCCGAGCATCAGCGCGCCGGTGAAGGCGCCGATGGTGCCCGCTCCGGCGATCGGGAAGATGACCAGCGCCGCGACCAGTGACGAGAGCGCTCCGGTGAACATGACCGGTCGCCGGCCGAACCGGTCCGAGGCCCACGCCCCGACGACGTTGCTCGCCGCGTGGACCAGCAGGCCCAGCGTGCTGGCGTTGACCACTGCCTGCCGGGGCAGCCCGAGACCGTCGGGGGCCGCGGACGTCGCGTAGGACATCATGAAGGTGACCAGCGCGAACGTGCAGGAGTTCAGGCCGATGTTGACGCCCGCGGCCAGCAGCACCCGGCGCCAGTTGGAGCGGAAGACGTCGGCCACCGGGCGCCGGTCCTTGAGCGACTCGCCCTCCTCGCGCACCATCTGCTGGAACACCGGGCTCTCCGCCACGCCCCGGCGGATCCAGACGCCGATGACGATGGCCACACCACCGGCGAGGAAGGGCAGCCGCCAGCCCCAGGACTCGATGCTGGAGTCCGGCAGGAAGAGCACGGCGGCGAACGCCAGGTTGGCGATGATCGTCCCGAACGGCGAGCCGAGGGCGACGAACACCCCGTACCTGGCCCGTTTGTCATCAGGGGCGTGCTCGATGGCGAGCGCGGCCGCGCCGCCGGTCTCACCACCACGGAACAGGCCGTGCCCCATCCGCAGGACGACCAGGAGCAGCGGCGCCGCGACACCGATCTGCGCGTAGGTCGGCAGCACACCCATCAAAACGGTGGCCGCGCCCATGCCGATGAACGTGAGGAGCAGCGCGAAGCGCCGGCCGTACCGGTCGCCGACCCAGCCGAACCCGGCGGCGCCGAGCGGCGCCATCAGGAAGCCGATGGCGAAGGTCGCGAGACCGAGGAAGGTGCCGAACCAGGCGTCGTCGGTCTTGAAGAAGGTGTCGGTGAGGACCAGCGTGGTCGCCGTCCCGTAGATGGCGAAGTCGTAGAACTCCAGCGAGGTGCCCAGCCCACTGGCGAGGGCGATGCGGACGATGCCGCTGCGGGCCGGCGGCGGCGAACCCGTGGTGGCCGCCGCCGATATTTGCTCGGTCATGTGTGTACCTCTGGGCCTGTCAGGGGAGTTTCGGCGCGTAGCAGGAAGGGGGTGTGCCACCGGTCAGTTCGGTGATGTGCTGCGCTCTGTCCAGCGCGGCGGCGAGGATGGCCCGGAAGCGTTTCGCCCCGATGTCGGCACCGAAGCCGCCCACCATGAGTTCGAAGGCGACGTGCCGGTCGGCGCCGAAGACCGGGAGTTGGAGGGTGCGGGCATGGTGCCTCGGGCGGGGGTCGCGGCAGTAGTCCGCGTATCCGGACGCCATCCGCTCCCAGAGCCCGACCAGGGCCTGGCGCCCGTCCCCGGCCCCGTTCCGTGCCTCGGCGGTCAGCCCGCCGAAGTGCTCGGAAAGGGTGTGCCCGAAGGAGATGGCGTACCCCTGCTCGCGGACCAGGGCGAGGGTGTCGTCTAGGAGTTGGGTGTCGATCCGGCCCATCAGGCGCACGGCGTCCTCCCTCCAGGCGCGGCGCAGGTCAGGGTCGCACCAGGCGGCGAAGCCGGGGTCCATCGGCGCCGCGAAGGGGAAGCAGGTACCGACGTACGGCTGCCGGGTGTCGGCCGCGGTGAGCACGACCACCTGGCCGCGCACCACGGTGGACAGAGCGCACTCGACGTTCAGCTCCCGGGCGAGGTCCTGAATGAGGTCGCCGACACCCGTGGCGATGCGGAGCCGGGAGCCCATTTCGGCAAGGTCGACACCGGTGACCGGAGACGCGAACGAGCCGTAGCCGCCGTTGAGGAAGACCAGCGGCGCCTCGTCGGCGCGCGGGCCGAGGCCCAGGTCCTCCACCGCGCCCAGCACCATCACGTGGTCCCCGGCCGGCAGTACGTCGTGCACCGTGGCGTCGAACCAGGCCACGGCGGACCGGAGCCGCGGAACACCGTGCTCGTCGAACTCCCAGGCGTCGCCGGTGAACCGGTCCTCGGGGGCGGCGGCGAAGAAGTCCCGGCACAGGGACTCGTGTTCGGCGCCCAGGACGGACGCGTGGAACCGGCCCGCGTGTCGGATGCCGGCGTAGGTCCGGGACCGTTCCTGGGGCAGGAACCCGACCAGGGGCGGGTTCTCGGACACCGAAGTGAAGGTGCCGACGACCATCCCGATCGGGCCACCGGACTCGTCGACCGACGTGATGATGGTGATGCCGGTCGGATACCGTCCCAGGACCGTGCGCCAGCGTGACTTGGGCGGGGGCGGTGGCTGCGGGACCACGCGGTCGCCGCAGGACCCGGTCTGCTGATTCGTCTGGCTGACCATCGTCTTCCTTGTCGGGTCGGTGTCGACAGTGGGGCAGCGCGTCCGCCGACGGTGTCGCCGGTGTGCCGGCCGCCGGTCAGTACAGCTCGATGCGCAGCCGTTCGGAGCGTGCCCGTGACACACAGAGCGCGATCTCCGTGCCCGCCGCGTGCTCGGCGGCGGACAGGCAGTGGTCGCGGTGGTCGGCGGTGCCCTCCAGCAGGCCGGAGACGCACGAGCCGCAGATGCCCTCCTCGCAGGACTTGCCGACGGAGATGCCCGCCTCCTCCAGCACGGAGAGGATCGAGCGGTCGGCCGGGACCTCGAACTCCTCACCGGTGTCGAGCTCCACCGTGAACGGTGTGTTGTCCGAGGCGTCGACCGGCTCCGCCGAGAAGTGCTCGACATGGACCTGCGCCTCGCCCACGACCGGGGCGAAGACCGCGGTGACCTGGTCCATGAACCCGACAGGCCCGCAGGTGTACACATGGCTGTCGGCACTCAGTGTGGCCGCCGATGGCCGCAGGATGTCAGGGTGTTCGCCCCGCGGACGCCCGATGTGGAGGGTGACCCGGTCGCGGAACTCGGCGCGGCGCTCCAGCAGGTCGCCGAAGGCGAGCTCGGCGCGTGAGCGTACGAAGTAGTGCAGCGCGAAGTCGGCGCCGCGCCGGTGGAGTTCGTAGGCCATGCTCAGCAGCGGGGTGACGCCGATGCCGCCGGCGACCAGCAGGTGCCGGTCGGCGTCGTCGGCGATGCCCAGCAGGTTGCGGGGCGGGCCGATCGTCAACTCGTCGCCGAGCTCCGCCTGGTGGAGGGCCGCCGAGCCGCCCCGGGACTCCGCCTCCCGCTTCACCGCGATGAGGACCGACGAGCGGTCGGCCGGGTCCCCCGCCAGCGAGTACTGGCGAAGGACCCCGGTCGGCCCTGTCACATCGATGTGCGCGCCCGCGGCGAAGGGGCCGAACGCGGCGCCGTCGGCCCTGCGCAGCCGCAGGGAGCGGACCGCCGCGCTCTCCTCCACGATCTCGGACACCTGGACGGCGACACTCACAGCAGGAACCCCGCGGCGGGCACGGCGTCCTCGGAGTCCACCAGCCGGATCACCTTGCGCACGATCCGGTCCTCGGAGCGGTCCGCGCCGAACCGGACCGTGAACTCGACGTCCCCGGCCCACAGTTGGTGACGGCCCCGCTTATAGGCGACCACGACCTGGGCGGCCCGCAGCGACACCGATGCGTCGGTGGTCTCCACCGCCACGAAGCGCGACACGGTGCGTGCGGTCCTCGCCGAGTCGACCGCCGCGATGGCGTACCCCTCGGTGAGGCGCGCGACGCGCATGGCCCGCATCCGGGCGTCGTCGTAGACCATGTTGAGCTGGTCGTCGAAGTCCTCGGTGGTGGCATCGAGCGGGATGACGTAGATGCCGTCATCGGCGTACAGCTCGTTCCACGCCTGGTACTCCTTGCGGTCGAGCAAGTCGGCCTCGTGCCAGGCGAGTTCGATGGCCCGCACGACGCGCGGGTCGGAGAGGGTGGCCGTGGCGGCGTTGGGGATCATGGCGGTCTCAGCCATTGCTCATCATCTTCTTCCACATCCGGTACGCGGCCCGCATACCGGTCTCGTCGGTGCTGTGCGAGGTGGCCCAGCCCTCGGGGGCCTCGGTCTCGCGCTTCAGGCCGCGGTTCACCATGATCGGCATCTCCGGGCAGGCCTGGGCGCCGCGCTGCACGCGGTCCCAGCCCTCGGCGTCGTCGGGGGTGCCGAAGCCGAAGGGGCCCTGGAAGTGCTCGTGGATGCGCAGGCGTTCGCGGCGGATCGGCCCCGCGATCTCCTCCGGGGCGTCCACGCCGAGCGCCACGTGCTCGATGATCGTCTCGTCGACGCTGATCGGGCGCAGCACCCGGAAGAACGCCGAGGACAGGCCGACGTTGGGGAACAGATTGAGGTTCGAACCGGTGCCGTGCATGGCGCGGACCAGCTTGCGGACCTGCGCCTCGTCGGCCCCGCCCTGCCTCAACTCGGCGGCCAGGCCGTCAAATCGGGGCTGCAGGGGCTCGCTGCCGTCGTCGGCGTCGAGATCCATGTGCGCCGGCACCATGTGCATCACGCTGTGCCCGTTGCCGAGGGCCTGGCAGGTGGAGGCCGGGTCGGTCATGAAGCTCAGCATGTCGGCCGTCTCGCCGTCCACCGAGCTCATCCAGGAGCGGTGCACGATCGGGAAGTGGTAGCCGTCGGTGGTGTTCTCCAGCTGGATCTTCCAGTTGCCGCGGAACCTGAAGCGGTGGGTGCCGAGCACCTTCAGCGGATAGCCGCCGCCCTGCTTCATGAACCGGTCGGCCCACCCCCGCACATCGCCGAGGAACTCCTCCAGGGGCTCGGCGTCCTGGTCGAAGGTGGCGAAGATCAGGCCGTGGTAGCTCTCGGTGCGCAGCTTGTGCAGGCCCATCTGGTCCTTGCTCAGCACCCCCTCGTAACCGTCGGGGTAGGGGATGCCGCGCAGCCGCCCGTCCAGGCCGTACGACCAGGCGTGGTAGGGGCAGGTGAAGCCGTTGGCCTCGCCGCGTGGCTTCTCGCACAGGCTGGCGCCGCGGTGCCGGCAGCGGTTGACCAGGGTGTGGAGGGCGCCCTTGCGGTCCCGCGTGACGATCACCGAATTGCGGCCCACGTACGTGGACTTGAAGCTGCCCGGTTTGGGCAGCTCGCTCTCGTGCGCCACCCAGATCCAGGTCTTCTCGAAGATCTCGGTCATCTCGCGTTCGAAGATCTCCGGGTCGGTGTAGACCCGCGCGGCGACGCGATCGTCCTGGACGAGATCGGCAGGATCCAACTGATGGATGTTCGCCGCGGTGAACTCGATGGTCATGCTGTCTTCTCCTCGGTGTTGCCGCTCCTGGGGCGGTGGTCCCGGTCGCCACGGGGGTTCTCGGGGCCCAGGAAGCCGGGGGTGGTCGGATCCAGGCCCAGCAGGACGGCCCCGGCGTCGTCGTAGATGTGCTGGCTGAGCGAGGCGTGCAACTGGGGGACCTGGGCGTCGAGCCGGATCCGGTTCAGGGGGTGGGAGTTCTGGATGATCGCCGCCCCGGACACCTTGGACAGGTCGTGGACGACCTGGGCGGCGGTGTCGGCGATGTGCACGGCGCTGAGGCGGATCCGCGCGACCTGCTCCGCGCTCGCCGCCTCCCCGGCGCTGACGGTCTCCCACACCTCCTCGGCGACGTCCAGGAAGTAGCGGCGCGCCGACTGGAGCGCCACGTACTGCCGCGCGAACTCCGTGCGGTAGTAGGCCCGTTCGCCGACCGGCGGCGCGCCCGTGATGCCCCGGTAGGAGCCGGAGCGGTGCGCGTGGTCCAGGGCGCCCAGGGCCACACCGAGCCCGATCGCCGCGTGACACTGCGCCTGGTAGGCGAGCAGCGGGTAGCGGAAGAGGGGCTCGTCGATCTGTGAGGCGCCGCCGCGGATGTAGGTCCACTCCAGCGGGATCTCGACGTCATCGAGCACCGTGTCGAAGGACCCCGACGCGCGCATCCCGCTCACGTCCCAGTCCTGCACGATGGTGACTCGATCGGCGGGGAGCAGCGCCGCGCGGGGCTGCCCGCCCGCGGACTCGTCCAACAGGCCCACGTTGATGTAGTCGGCGGCCATGCAGCCGCTGGCGAACTTCCACCGGCCGCTCACCCGGAATCCGTCCGCGGTCCGCTCGGCCTTCTGCATCGGGAAGAGGCCACCGGCCACGACGACGTCGGGGCCTTCGCGGTAGATCTCCTTCTGCGTCTCCACGGGGAGCGCGCCGAGGTAGGTGTTGGCGGACGCGAAGCCCACCACCCAGGCGGTGGACCCGTCGACACGGCCCACCTCCTCGACCAGCCGGAGGAATTGGTGGGGCGGCAGCACACTTCCCCCGAACCGGATCGGGGTGGCGTGCCGGTAGACACCGAACGGCATGAGCTTCTCGATGAAGTCACGGGGGACGTACCCCTGGGCGTTGAACTCCGCCCGTCGTTCGGTGAGCTCCGCAAGCACCGCTTGCCACTTCGTGCCCGCTATTGGCTCGGGGGTGTCACCCATGTCGGCTCCTTCCGGCTCGCGTTCGAGGCCCAACGGGATGCTCAGCCATCGCGTGTGCCGATGCGACGGGTCGGACCGGTGAGTGGACCGACGCGGCGGAACCGGCAGGACGATGTGGTCGGATCCGTAGGCGGAACGGACGCGCCGCCACAGACACGACCCCAAAGGAGGAGTGGCCGAGCATGGAAGAGCGAGAGCCGGATGACCGCGCCCCGCGGATGACCCTCACCTGCTACAACGACAACCACGGCTACGGGTGGAAACACGTCGACCTGTTCGTCCGCGACGCCGCGGGACGCGAACTCGGCTGGGTGCACTGGGGCGTTCCCCAGGACGGCCCGGACGCGGCGGACGAGGAGACCGCCCGCGTCGAACCCGCCCTGCGACGCACCTCGGACTGGCGCCATGGTGTGAGCGCCGGTGGCATGGACTTCTGGGAGGCCGACGTGCAGTGGGGCACCGACATGCGGTCGGGGACCGACACACAGACCGACGTACAGCGGGGTACCAAGTGAGCGACACCGTCCGAAAGCCCTGGCCCCTGAGCGAACTCGTCGCCGAGCTGAGCTCGGGACGCACCACGTCCGAAGCGGCCCTGCGGCGCAGCCGTGACCGCATCGCGCGGACCGAGGAGCAGGTACGTGCCTGGGTGGCCTTCGATGACACACCCGCGGCCGTACCCGGCGGCCCCCTGGGCGGCGTCCCGATGGGCGTCAAGGACATCATCGACCTGGCCGGACTGCCCACCCGGTGCGGCTCGGTACTGCGCGCCGACGCGGGACCCGCCGAGCGGGACGCCCCCGTCGTGGCGGCCTGGCGGGCGGCCGGGGCGATCCCGATGGGCAAGACCGTGACCACGGAGTTCGCGTTCTTCGCGCCCGGCCCGACCCGCAACCCCGCCAACCTGGGGCACACGCCCGGCGGTTCCTCCAGCGGCTCGGCGGCGGCGGTCGCCTCCGGGCAGGTCCCGCTGGCCATCGGCTCCCAGACCGCGGGATCGGTGACCCGGCCGGCCGCGTACTGCGGCGTCGCCTCGCTCGTACTGCGCCACGGTCACCTGTCCACCGAGGGCGTCGCGGGCCTCAGCCCCAGCCTCGACGCACACGGCGTGTACGCGGCCACCGCCGCCGATGTCTCCCTCGCGTGGTCCGCTCTGACCGGCGAGCAGGACCCGGCCCGCGCCGAGCACGGCCCCCCGCGGCTCGCGCTCTGGAACGCCGCACCCCTGGCGGTCGTGTCCGACGAGATGGGTACGGCGCTCACCTCGGCAGCGACCCGGCTCACCGACCGCGGCGCGAGGGTCGACGCCTTCCCGCTGGAGACCCTGATCGCCGAAGTGACCGCGTCGCACCCGGTGGTGATGGCCTACGAGGCCGCACGCGAACGCTCCGTCGAGCTGGAGCAGGCCGACCGCCTCAGCGCGCCCCTCGCCGGGCTGCTGCGCACCGGCGCGGACACCACGGAAGCCGACTACGGCGCCGCGTGCCACCTGGTCTCCGCCGCACGCACCCGACTCTGCGCGCTCTTCAGCCAGTACGACGCGGTGCTCGGCCCGGCCGCGCCCGGGGCAGCTCCTCAGGGGCTCGACGCCACCGGCGATCCCGTGCTCAGCCGCTCCTGGCAGGCTCTCGGCCTGGCCGCCGTCGCCGTGCCGGGGTTGCGGAACGCGGCAGGGCTGCCGCTCGGACTCCAGGTGATCGCGGAGTCCGAGACGGCAGCCCTGCGTGCCGCGGTGTGGGTGGAGCGAAACCTCAACGGGTGAGAAGGATTCAGGCGCCGGCGGCGTGCTCGTTGGTGTGGTTCGTGCCCGGCGCCTTGAGAAGCACGGACTGCTTCGGGTAGCTGCCGGCGAAGAAGTCGGGCAGGTCGGCGATGGCGACGTTCTCGGTCCTGGTCCTGGTGATCCGCCACTCGCCGTCGACCTTGCGGAAGGCGTTGTTGAGTCGACTGGCGCGGATCAGGGACTTGCCGTCCTCGAAGAGCCAGGGCTGGAAGTGGATCCACTGGCCGTCGGCCTCGTCCCCGTGCACATGGATCTGCTCCGAGGTGAGCCAGTGGGCGTTCAGGAGCAGCTTCGGGTCCTGGTCCTTCGGCCAGAAGCGGCTGAAGTGCGCGCGGATCGCCGCCTTGCCCTCGGCCCGGCCGAACTGGCTGTCGTAGTACTCGCCGACGCCCTCCCAGATGGCGTCCTCGGTGTAGAGGCCGAGGATCAGCTCGATGCGCTGCTCGTCGCTCTCCACCCCGTACTCCGGGCACGGTGTGTCGCACAGGAACATGTATCGCGCCTGGAGGCGGCGGATGTCGGCCTCGCCCTCCAGGACCTCGATGCGCTTGACCAGGGTGTCGATGGTGTCTTGGCTACTCATGTCGGCAGCCTCCACGCCGCGCGCCCCGGAAGGAACCGCTCGGTCCACTGGGCGGATCGACGCCTGTGGGGCTTGCCAAGCGGTTCAAAAAGTTTGAACAATCGGCCCTGTTCATTGTTCATTGGAACCGGCGAGGGGAAGCGGTATGCGCGCGAGCGCCCAGGCAGAACTCGGCACCGAGGAGCAGCCCGCCCCGGGAGCCGAGCCCACGGCCCCCGAACCGCACATGAGCTCCGTGCTCGGCAAGGCGCACCTGGTGCTGGGAGCCTTCTCCTCCGGCTCGACGTGCCTCGGCCTGAGCGAGCTCAGCCGCCGCTCCGGCGTGCCCAAGGCGACCGTGCACCGGCTCGGAACGGAGCTCGTCCAGCTCGGCTACCTCAGCCGCACCCCGGACGGGTACCAGCTCGGCTGGCGCATCTTCGAACTGGGCCGCCTCGTCCCCGGCCCCGCGCATCTGCGGGCCGTCGCGCGACCGGCGATGCTGGACCTGCGGGCCGCGACCCAGGCCGTGGTCCACCTGGCCGTGCCGCACGGCACCGAATGCTGCTACCTGGAACGGCTCGGCGGGCGCCGGGAGGCCGCCGTCGTCGCGGCCGTGGGGTCGAACGTGTCCCGCCTGTTCACCGTCTCCGGGCGGGTCCTGCTGGCCTACAGCGACGACCAGGAGGACGTGATCGCGGACCTCGAGGCACAGCGCGCCGAAGGCCTCCCGACGGCCGACCGGCTCGACCCGGTCGCGCTGCGCGCCGAGCTGGCCCAGATCCGTTCCCGCCGGTGGGCCCAGGAGCGGGAGTCGCGCATGCACGGGTACAAGAGCTTCGCCGTGCCGATCACGTACTTCGGGGGTGACCGGGTCATCGCCACGATCTCCGCGACGATCCCGGCCGACCGCCGCGACGACCAGCAGCTCATCCACGCGCTGCTGGCGACGGCGGCGGACATCGGCCGCGGCCTGTACCGGCAGGACGCCTCCCGAGCGGATGCCCGTCCGGGTGTCGGCATGGCGGGCTGAGGGCTCACCCCGCAGCGTGCGCCGTCATCACTCCGAACCCGGCGATGTACTCCTTGATCGGCCGGTAGAAGGAGTACGTCACGTCGTACGGGCCCGCCGCGCCGAGTGCGGCGAAGGCCGCGACCCAACTGCGCACCTCATGGGCGGAGTTGCCCGCGTCCTCCGCCATTCGCGCGGGTGTCATCGCGTCGATCGGGGAGAGGTCGCCGGAGGCGAGCGTCGCCATCAGGGCCCGGTCCCACTCGGGGTTGAGGTCCCGGATGGGGGCGGTGCCCGCGGCGAACGCCTTCGCTGTGTCGATGACCCGCTGCTGGCGGGCGTCGCGGGCCGCGGTCGTGGGGTGCCGGCCGTTGAGGAGCATGGCGCGGGCGGTGTCGTCCGCGGTGGCCCACTGGGGGACCGGCGGGTCGTGGGAGAGGCCGCCGGAGCCGAGGACGAGGACGCGCTCGCCCTCCAGCCCTGCGAGGAAGCCGCCGATGGCCTCGCCGAGCCGTCGCACGCGGCGCATCGTCACGAAGGGCTCGGCCACGCCGTTGACGAAGACGGGAATGGTGGGCACCGTGTCGATGCCGCCGAAGAGGATCTCCAGCGGCTGGATCGCGCCGTGGTCGACCTCCATGCGGCGGGAGACGGCCACGTCGATGTCACGTTCCGCGACCCACTGGGCGAGTTCCTCGGCGCGCCGGGTCGGCACGTTCAGCGGGCCCGCGGTGGTGCCGTAGTCGCCGACGCCCAGGGCCTTGTAGCCGATGCAGAACGGTGGCATCAGGTCGTAGAAGAAGCCGTTGTAGTGGTCCGGCGCGAAGGAGACGACCAGCGTCGGGTCGTACTCCTCGACGAAGGTGCGCGCGGCGGAGAAGGCGCCCTGGACA
Organism: Streptomyces sp. NPDC002790; assembly: GCF_040295505.1. Classification (NCBI taxonomy): domain Bacteria; kingdom Bacillati; phylum Actinomycetota; class Actinomycetes; order Kitasatosporales; family Streptomycetaceae; genus Streptomyces; species Streptomyces sp. NPDC002790. The sequence continues at coordinate 23,234 of NZ_JBEOVM010000012.1, forward strand.
GCGGCGGTCACGTCGGCCGGCGGATCGGCGAACTCCAGTAGCGGGCTGTGCGACATGGTGACGAGGGCGACGGTCATGCCGGGGTTCCTTCCAGGGCCGGTTCCTTGACGGGTTCGGTGGTGAGCGACGCCGCCGTGCACAGGGCGGCGAGCGCCCGGGACGCCTGGCGGGCGAGGCAGGCCGCGGCCACGAAGTGGTCGGGGCGCAGCACGACAACGCCGCAGGCGCGGACGTCGAACCAGTCCTTGAGCGCCCCGGTACTGTCACCGACGACGGTGACGGGGGCCGGAGAGTTCGCGAACTGCCGCTCCGCCCACGGGCGTTGGGTCTCCGGCACGAAGGCGACTAGCTTGATCCGGTGCCGGCGCACGAGCGCGAGGTCGGCCTCGGTGAGGTGGGCCGTCGGGTCGGTGCCCCAGGTGGCGAGCGTCCACCAGTGGCCGGTGACGTCGTCGAGCAGGACGTCCATGGCCTCCGCGGTGGTGACACGTGGCTGAATGAACTGCAGCCCCACCGGGGAGAGTTCGCCCGCAGAGTCGATGAACGGGGCGAGGCGTCCACCGTGCTTGAAGTCGGCCCGTGCCCTGCCGGGAGCGAGCGTGGCCTGGTCGACCACGACACCGGCGGTGTAGCGCGGCATGGGCTTGAACCGCAGCTCAGTGAAGTACGACTTCCACTTCGGTACGAGGTTGAGCGCGGACGCGGCGACGTCACGCACGGTGCCGCCGAAGCGGCCCATCTTCATGACCGTGCCCGCCGCCATGTTCACATCGATCATGGCGGAGGCGTGCCCCCGGCGCTCCTCGGTGTACGTGTCCAGGAGGGCGTGACCCGCGTCGCCCGCGAGGACGGCGCTGAGCTTCCACGCCAGGTTCGTCGCGTCGCGGATCCCGGAGTTCCAGCCCTGGCCGAGCCAGACCGGCATCAGGTGCGCTGCGTCGCCCGCGAGGAACACCCGGCCCTCGCGGAAGTCGGAGGCGACGCGGCCGTGGTGGGCGAAGGTGCGCTGGTTGATGACCTTCAGGGCCGCCGGGTCGGGGACGTGGCGCCTGAGCAGGGAGCGCATGAACGCCGGGTCGTCGCACAGGTCGGTCGGCTCGTCGTCGTGGAGCATGAACTCCCAGCGGCGGATGCCCTGCGGCAGGCCGATGGAGACATACGGGCGGCGCGGGTCGGCGCCGAGGTAGACCGACGGGGTGCCGATCGGGTCGTCGGCCACGTCGACGACCACCCAGCGGGTCGAGGGTGACTTCCCCTCGAATTCCACGCCCATCCACTTGCGGGTGAAGGAGCTGCCGCCCTCGCAGCCGACGGCGTACCGGGCGGTGAGGGTGACCGTGTCGACCAACTCGCCTTCGGTGTCGATCCGTTCGGCGGTGACAGTGACATGGTCGCCGTGGTCGTCGAGGCCCACGACCCGGTGGGCGAAGCGCAGTTCGGTGTCGGGGAACCGGTCCAGTCCGGTGGCGAGTTCCTTGTCGACCAGTGGCTGGACGAAGCCGTGCTTGCGCGGGTAGCCGAACTCCTGGGTCCTCGGGTTGTTGGTGGCGAGGACCCGGCCGGCGCCGTTGACCAGGCGCACCACGTGGTGCGGGACCGTGAACGGCTGGACCCGTTCCCACAGGCCCGCCGTGTGCAGGGTGCGGATCGACTCGTCGTCGAGGCCGACGCCGCGCGGGTAGTCGATCAGCTCGTGGCGGGCTTCCAGGACGGTGGCCCGGTGGCCGCGGACGCCGAGCAGATTGGCGAGGGTGAGGCCGACGGGCCCTGCTCCGATGACAACGACATCGGTGTCAAGAGTGCTCATGTTGCGGGGTCCGTCCGGTTCAGTTGTGCGACAGGAAGTCGATGACGAGGCGGTTGAACTCGGCGGCGTGCTCGATCATCGCCCAGTGCCCGCACCGATTGAGCAGGACGAGACGGGAGTTGGGGATGTTCGCAAGGAGCCACAGGCTGGTCTCGTAGTGCAGCACCCGGTCGTCCTTGCCGTGGATCAGCAGGGTCGGTGTCTCGATGCCGGGGATCAGGTCGCGGTCGACCTTGATCGGGATGGGGGCGCCGTGCGCCAGGCCCTCGACGTAGTTCTGGAGGTGGTCGGGGCGGGCGAGGGCCGCCTCGGAGCGGGCCCGGGTGAGCTCCGGTGTCGCGAAGCGCGCCTTGTCGTACGTCATGATCTCGACGAGCGCCCGCATGTTCTCCGGGCTCGCGTCCTTGTACGCCCTGACGAGTACCTTCAGGCCCTCGCTTGGGCCGTCGCCCGCGCCGAACAGGGAGGCGGGGCCGCGGCCGAGCGAGGCGCCCATCGTCACGAGGTGGGTGATCCGCTCGGGGTGCAGCGTGGCGAAGCGGACCGCGGTGTGGGCGCCCATCGAGTTGCCGACGAGCGCGGCCTTCGTGAGGCCCAGCGCGTCGAGGAACTCCACGAGGGTCGCGTCGTGGTCCATGTCCTTGGTCGCCTGGGCGTCGGAGTCGCCCCAGCCCGGCATGTCGGGGGCGATGACATGGAACCCGGCGGCGGCGATCTCGTCGATGTTGCCCGAGAAGTTCGACCATCCCGTCGCGCCGGGGCCGGACCCGTGCAGCAGCACGACCGGCGCGGCGCCGGCCTGCCCGGCCTCGTAGTAGCGCATGCGCAGGCCCGACGGGAGGGCGATGTCGTGTGCTGCGGCTTCCTTGGTGAGGGACATGTGACCCGACTCCTCGTTCTGTATGTGCACGCTGGCGATCGTTATTTACACACCAGCGAGAGCGATGGAACGCCTGCCCGGAAGGAATGTCAAGGGTTCCCAGGCAGGTCGTCCCGTGGTGCGCGGCAGGCACGTGGCGGCCGTGCGGACATGCCGAACGGGGCCGGGAGGCACTGCCCTCCCGGCCCTGCGGTGTGCGTGGTGTCAGCTGGCCTGTGCGAGCCCGAGCGCCACGTCGACGATCATGTCCTCTTGGCCGCCGACCAGGCCCCGCTTGCCGACCTCGACGAGGATCGTGCGCACGTCGATGCCGTAGCGCTCGGCCGCCGCCTCCGCGTGACGCAGGAAGGAGCCGTAGACCCCGGCGTAGCCGAGGGTGAGGGTCTCGCGGTCCACGCGCACGGGGCGGTCCTGCAGCGGGCGCACCAGGTCCTCGGCCGCGTCCTGAAGGGCGAACAGGTCGCAGCCGTGCTCCCAGCCGTTGAGGTCGGCGACCGCGACGAAGGGTTCGATCGGGCAGTTGCCGGCGCCCGCGCCCTGGCCCGCGAGGGAGGCGTCCACGCGGTTCACGCCCTCCTCCACCGCGACCATGGAGTTGGCGACGGCGAGCGAGAGGTTCTCGTGGGCGTGGATGCCGAGCTCGGTGGCCGGGTCGAGCACGTCGCGGTAGGCGCGCATCCGCTCGCGGACGCCGTCCATCATCAGGCGGCCGCCGGAGTCGGTGACGTAGACGCAGTGGGCGCCGTAGGACTCCATGAGCTTGGCCTGCTGGGCGAGCGTCTTCGCATCCGCCATGTGACTCATCATCAGGAAGCCGGAGACATCCATGCCCAACTCCCGCGCCGTGGCGATGTGTTGGGCCGAGACATCGGCCTCGGTACAGTGCGTGGCGACGCGCACGGAGCGCACCCCGAGCGCGTACGCCTGCTTCAGCTCCTCGATGGTGCCGATGCCGGGGAGGAGAAGAGTGGTCAGGCGGGCGTTCTTGATGTGTGCCGCCGCCGTCTCGATCCACTCCCAGTCGGTGTGGCTGCCGGGGCCGTAGTTGAGGGAGCCGCCGGCGAGGCCGTCGCCGTGGGACACCTCAATGCCGTCGACGCCGGCCGCGTCGAGGGCGGCCACGATCTTCCCGACCTGCTCCGGCTCGATGCGGTGCCGGATGGCGTGCATGCCGTCGCGCAGAGTGACGTCCTGGATGAACAGCTTGGTGTCACTCATGCGTCGGCTCCCTGGAGTTCGTCTGCGCGCGCGGCCATGGCCTCGGCCATCCGCAGGGCCGCGCTGGTCATGATGTCGAGGTTCCCGGCGTACGCCGGAAGGTAGTGTGCGGCCCCCTCGACCTCGAGGAAGACGGACACCTGATGGGTGACCGGGGCCGTGGTGAGCGTGTGCACCGGCTGGTCGGCGGGGACCGGCGTAATCTGCACCTGCTGCTTGAGGCGGTAGCCCGGCACATACGCCGACACCTCGTCGACGCGCTTGGCGATGGCCGCGCGGATGGCGTCGTGCGCGGCCTCGTCGGGCGCGTTCACCAGCGCGAGCACGGTGTCCCGCATGATCAGCGGCGGCTCCGCCGGGTTCAGGACGATGACGGCCTTGCCGCGCGCCGCGCCGCCGACCGTCTCGATGGCGTGACTGGTCGTCTCCGTGAACTCGTCGATGTTCGCGCGGGTGCCGGGCCCTGCGCTCTTCGACGCGATCGAGGCGACGATCTCCGCGTACGGGACCGGAGCCACCGAGGACACCGCCGCGACGATCGGGATGGTGGCCTGGCCGCCGCACGTCACCATGTTGACGTTCTCCGCGGCGACATGGGCCTCGAGGTTGACCGCCGGGATCACCATCGGGCCGATCGCGGCGGGCGTCAGGTCGACGAGCTGCTTGCCGTACGGGGCGAGCGCCGCCGCGTTGGCGATGTGCGCCTTCGCGGACGTGGCGTCGAAGACGATCCGGATGTCCTCGAAGCCGTCCATCGCGATCAGGCCCTGGACGCCCTCGGCGGTGACGGGAACGCCGAGCCGCTTGGCGCGGGCGAGTCCGTCGGAGGTGGGGTCGATGCCGACCATCGCGCCCATTTCGAGGGTGTCCGAGAGGCGGAGCACCTTGATCATCAGGTCGGTGCCGATATTGCCCGAGCCGATGACGGCGACCTTGGTCTTCATGCGGAGGCTCCTTCATGGCTGGAGGCGTGGAAGCGGACGGAGACGGAGCCGAGTCCGCCGATGTCGGCGGTGAACACGTCGCCAGCCGCGGCGGGCACCATCGGGCCGAGCGCCCCGGACAGCACGACCTGGCCGGCGCGCAGCGGGTCGCCGACGTCGCGCGCGGTCCGGGCGAGCCAGGCAAGCGCGGTGAGCGGGTCGCCGAGGCAGGCCGCGCCGTCGCCGCTGGAGACGGCCTCGCCGTGCCGCTTCAGCGTCATGGTGGCCTCGACCGGCTCGAACTCGGCGAGCGGCTCGGCCGCGGCGCCGAGGACGTAGAGCGCGGAGGAACCGTTGTCGGCGACGGTGTCACCGAAGGTGATGTCCCAGCCGGCGATCCGGCTGTCCACGATCTCCAGCGCGGGCACGGCGTGCGCCACGGCGGCCCGGATCTGCGCGTCGTCCAGGGGGCCTTCGGCGAGATCCGCGCCCAGGACGAACGCGATCTCCGCCTCGACCTTGGGCTGGAGCAGGTCGCTGACCGGCACCGAGCCGCCGTCCTCGACGCTCATGTCGGCGAACAGCACCCCGAAGTCCGGCTGGTCCACGCCCAGTTGCCGCTGCACGGCGGGCGACGTGAGGCCGATCTTGCGGCCGGTGACGCGGCCGCCCGCTTCGAGACGGTCCGCGGTGAGCAGCGCCTGGACGGCGTACGCCGCCTTCACGTCGTCGCTGCCGATCAGGTCGCGCACCGGGGGGCAGGGCACGTGGTCGGCGGCGGCGCGCAGCAGCCGCCGCGCCGCCTGTGCGACGGCATCGTTGCCGGGGGGAATCTCGTTCATGCCCTCAGCTTGGCGAAAGGAGCCGCCCTGGGCCCAGCACGGAGTTCCGCCTCACGGAACTCGCCTGCGAATCAGTACCTGGGCCAGTGCCTGGGATCAACGCCTGCGCAGCTCAGCGCGGCGGCCGAGCATCGCCGAGATGCCCGCCGCGGCCGCGCGCACGCTGTTCGCGTGCCGGGCGGGCTGGAAACGGTGCACCGGACCCGTCACACTCACCGCCGCCACGATCTCGTCCGCCGGTCCGAAGATGCCCGCCGCGACACACACGATGCCGACCGCCGACTCCTCGTACTCGAAGGCGACACCCTTCGTGACGACGTCGGACAGCTGCCGTGCCAGTACGTCGAGGTTGGTGATGGTCCGGGGCGCCTTGCGCTCCAGCGGCCCGCGCAGCGTGGCCTCGCGCACCTCGGGCGGCGAGTGGGCCAGCAGCACCTTCCCGATCGCCGTGGCGTGCAGCGGCATCCGCCCACCCAGCCGGGACGGCGAGTCGGCCTGCTGGTGCCCGCCCATCTTGGCGACGTAGACGACCTCCGTGCCCTCGCGCGTGCCCAGATGGACGAGTTCATGGGTGCGTACGTACAGGTCCTCGAGGAACGGCGTGGCCACTTCGAGCAGTCCGCGCTCGACCGACGCGCGCATCCCCAGCTCGAAGACGAGCCCGGACAGCCGGTAGCGCCCCTGGACGCGGTCCAGGAGCCGGGCCGCCACGAGATCGCCGAGGACCCGGTGCAGCGTGCTCTTGGCGAAGTCGGTACGCCGTTGCAGCTCGGCGAACCCGAGGGTGGTGTCCTCGACGGTGAAGGCCTGGAGCACGGTGAGGGCCTTGGCCAGGACACCGCTGGGCGCGTCGTCGCTCAAGGCGTTTCCTTCCGGGCCGTCGGTGCGTCGAGGTGTCTCGAGGTGTCTCGACTTTACGGGACGGTGTGCACGGATACCGGGCCGTCCGCCCGTACCGCAGTGACGGTGTGTCACCACCGCGCACGTAGACTGATCCGATGAGCGACAAGCAGGCGGGCAAGGCCGTCGGGTCCCAGACACTCTCGCGTGGACTGCTCGCCCTCGAACTGGTCGCAGGCCAGCCGCAAGGGCTCGCCGTGCAGGACGTCGCCGAGCGCCTCGGCGTCCACCGCACCATCGCGTACCGGACCCTGGTCACACTCGCCGAGCACCACCTCGTCGTACGGGCCTCCGACGGCCGCTACCGGGCCGGGTCCGGCACGGTCACGCTGGCGCGCGGATACGCGGCGGGCGTCCGCGAGGCCGCGCTGCCGGTGCTGCGCCGCACGGCCGACGAACTCGGTGCCACGGTCGCGCTGATCGCGGCGGAGGGCGACGAGGCGGTCGCCGTCGCGGTGGTCGAGCCGCTGTCGGTGGACTACCACCTCAGCTACCGGGTGGGCAGCCGGCACCCCGTCGGGGTCGGCGCCGCGGGCCTGGCCCTGGCCGCGCTGCGGCTGTCCGCACGGGCCGAGTCGCCCGAGGTCACGCAGGCCCGCGACCAGGGGTACGCGCAGACCTTCGGGCAGATCGAACCCGGCGCGTACGGCGTCGCCGTGCCCCTGTACCTGGCGGACGCGGCGCTGCACATGTGCGTCAACCTGATCACGTCACGGCAGGACGTGGCCGCCGGGTCCGTCGCCACGATGCGCGCGGTCGCGGAGGAGATCTCGGCGCTCGGCTGAGCCGACTAGCGACCGGGGGTCGACCGGTCCCACGCGAGGCCCTCCAGCTGCTCGATGCCGTGGTTGAACTCGACCATCAGCGCCAGGAATTGCTGAGTGCGTTCGCTGCTCCAGCCGGCCGCCTCGATCAGCCGGGCGGCCCCCGCCCGGCTGATGGCACGGTCCGCGTCCAGCCGCTCCAGACCCAGCGGGGTGGGGCGGAAGGTGCGTGCGCCGCCCTTGGCCGCGGCGTCGATCCGCTCGACAAGACCCTGTTTGAGCATGGCGGCGACCTGCCGGTTGATGGTGGACACGTCGGCCTGGAACGTGTGCGCCAGTTCCTTGAGCGTGAGCGGCTCGCCCGTTTCCAGGCGGGTCAGCAGCACGTAGGCCGAGCGATCGAGACTCTGGCCGATGCGCGGGCCGCGTGCCGCGATGAAGTGCCGGGACAGCAGGGTCAGCTCCCGCTCCAGATCTCCCAGGCGACGTTCCTGCTCGCTCGGCTCGGTCATGAGTGCCGTGTTCCTTTCGTCGCGGTCTCCGGCCGCAAGAGGCGGACGGGGGGTGCGCGTTAGTGTGTATGTAACATGCACATCATAGCGTGCATACGAAGAAAGGCATGTCGTCATGAGCTTCCCCACCCTGCAAGGCAAGACGGCCGTCGTCACCGGCGGAGCGTCCGGTATCGGCGGCGCCATCACCAGGCTGTTCGTCGAACGCGGTGCCCGCGTGGTCGTCGTCGACCTGCAAGAGGAGGCGGGGGAGGCGATCGCCGCGGAACTGGGTGACGCCGTGGTCTTCCTGCGGGGCGACGTCAGTGACCGCACGGTCGCCGACACCGCCGTGGCCACCGCGGTGGACCGCTTCGGCTCCCTGGAGGTGCTGGTGAACAACGCGAGCGTCTCTCGGCAGAAGCCGCTCGAGGAGCAGACGGACGACGACTGGGACCTCGCGATGGGTACCGGTCTGTACGCGACCCGCAACTTCATGCTCGCCGCTCTGCCGGAGCTCAAGAAGACCGGCAACGCGAGTGTCATCAACTTCGGTTCCGGCGCGGGCCTGAACGGCCAGCCCAACCAGGCCTCCTACGCGGCGGCCAAGGAAGCGATCCGCGGCCTGAGCCGGGTGGCCGCCAACGAGTGGGCGCCGTTCAACATCCGGGTCAATGTGGTCTGTCCGATGGCTCTGACCGCCGGCGTTGCCGCCTGGGCCGAGGCCCGCCCCGAGCAGTACGCCCAGTCCGCCGCCTCCGTGCCGCTCGGCCGGTTCGGCGACCCGGACCGCGATGTCGCACCCATCGTCGCCTTCCTCGCCGGCGACGACGCGCAGTACATGACCGGGCAGACCGTGATGGCCGACGGCGGCGCCGTGAAGCTCCGCTGAGGCCCTTACCGGCGTCCGCCCCCAAAAAAACACGTACGTACTGAACCACCATGAGGAGACCGACATGGGAACCATCGCTGTCACCGGAGCCGCATCCGGTATGGGTGCCTCCATCGCCGCCCGGCTCACCGAACAGGGGCACCGTGTCATCGGCGTCGACCTGCGCGGCACCGACGTGGAGGCCGACCTCGGCACCGCGGAGGGGCGACGCGCCGCGGCGGCCGAGGTGACCAGGCTCGCCGACGGGCGCCTCGACGGCTTCGTGCCGTTCGCCGGAATCTCCGGCGGCGCGAACCGGCCGGCGAGCCTGCTGGTCTCCGTCAACTACTACGGCGCCATCGGCCTGTTGGAGGAGCTGCGCCCGGCCCTCGCCGCCGCGGGGGAGTCCTCCGTCGTCCTAGCCTCCTCCAACTCCACGACCACACAGCCCGGTTGGAACCCGCGGCTCGCCGCGGCATGCCTCGCGGGCGATGAGGAGGCGGCGCGCACCCTCGCCGACTCCCTGGGTGACGAGGGTGGCGTGCTCACCTACCCGGCCACCAAGGCCGCGATCGCCCAGTACACGCGGACCCGCGCCGCCGACTACATCGCGGACGGCATCCGCCTCAACGCCATCGCGCCGGGATTCATCGACACCCCGATGACCCAGGCCGGTCGCAAGGACCCGCGGATCGCGGCGGGTATCGAGGCGTTCCTGAAGTCCATCCCCGCGGGGCGGGCGGGCAGCCCGGAGGACGTCGCGGAGCTGGTGCTCTTCCTGCTGTCCGCCAAGTCCGGTTACTGCGTCGGTACGTTGATGTACTGCGACGGCGGCCTCGACGCCCACCTGCGCGGTCTGGACTGGCCGAAGGTGTGGACCCCGGAGGGCTGAGCCCTTCTCCGGATCCGGCTACCGCTCGGCGAGCAGGTTCAGGCCGTCGGTGAGTCGCCTGCGGTGCCGGGCCGGTGTCCCGAAGAGCTGGGAGGATCCGTGCGCCCGCTTGAAGTAGCGGTGCGCGTCGTGTTCCCAGGTGATGCCGATGCCGCCGTGCAGCTGGATCATCTCGCCCGCCACCGCCGAGAAGGCCTCCGAGCACGCGGACTTGGCCACCGACACGTACCTGCTGAAGTCCGGCGACTCCGCCGCCGCGAACGCGGCGCCCAGGGCCGCGGACCGCGCCGACTCCACCAGTACGTAGGCATCCGCCAGCCGGTGCTTGACGGCCTGGAAGGAGCCGATGGCCCGGCCGAACTGGACGCGCTCCATGGCGTACGCGACCGTCAGCTCCAGGCACCTCTCGGCGGCCCCGACCTGCTCGGCCGCCAGGGCCGCGCAGGCGAGGTCCAGGGCGCGCTCCAGCGCCCCGGCCGCAGCGCCGTCCGTACCGACGAGCCGGCCCTCGGCCCCTTCGAACCGCCACCTCGCGAGCGGGCGGGTCTGGTCCATGGTCGCGCGGGCCTCGACCTGTGCGCCCGGCTGCCGCGGGGCCACCTCGAAGAGCGAGATGCCGCAGTCGGTGCGGGCGGTCACGAGCAGCACATCGGCTTCGGCGCCGCCGAGCACATGCTGTTTGACGCCGTGCAGCCGCCAGGTCCCGCCGGTGTCACGCTCGGCCCTGGAGTCGATCGCCGCCGGATCCCACGAGCTGTCCTCCGCCCAGGCCAGGGCCGGGACGGTGCCGCCGTCGGCGATGCCGGGCAGCAGTCGCGCGCAGGTGTCGTCGTCACCGGTGGCCAGGACGGCCTGCGCGGCGAGTACGGCCGAGCCCAGAAGGGGAACGGGGCTCAGTACCCGCCCCAACTCCTCCATCACCACGTGCGTTTCGACCGCCCCGCACCCGGCCCCCGCGTACTTCTCCGGTATGGCGAGAGCCGCGACGCCGATCTGCTCGGTCAGTGGCTGCCAGGCGTCCGCGCCCTCGTGCCGACCGAGCAGTGACCGGACGGCGGAACGCAGTTCCTCGTGCTCACGCGACAGCCTCAAGCTCTGGCCGACGGACATCCGACCCTCCTTCCCTAACAAGTGTTTGGTAGGTTAGCGTACGTCCATGACCAGCGTCGAGGAGTTCCGTGCCGAGGTTCGCAGCTGGCTGCGGGCCAACCTCACCGGTGAGTTCGCCGCGCTGCGTGGCCGCGGCGGACCCGGCCGCGAGCACGAGGTGCTGGCCGAACGGCTCGCGTGGGAGCGCCATATGGCAGCCGCCGGATGGGCCTGCGTGGGCTGGCCGGTGGAGTACGGAGGCCGCGGCGCCACCCTCGAACAGCAGGTCGCCTTCCACGAGGAGTACGCCCTCGCGGACGCCCCGGCCCGGGCCAACCACATCGGCGAGCAGCTCCTCGGACCGACCCTCATCGCGTTCGGGACACCGGAACAGCGCGCGCGATTCCTGCCGCCGATCGTGGCGGCCGAGGAACTGTGGTGCCAGGGCTACAGCGAGCCGGACGCCGGATCGGACCTGGCCAATGTGCGCACCAGGGCCGACTGTGACGGTGAGATGTGGACGGTGACCGGACAGAAGATCTGGACCTCGCTCGCCCACGAGTCCGACTGGTGTTTCGTGGTCGCCCGCACCGACCCCGGATCCGTACGCCACCAGGGGCTGTCCTACCTGCTGGTCCCGCTCGACCAGCCGGGGGTGGACATCCGGCCCATCACGCAGCTGACGGGAACCAGCGAGTTCAACGAGGTGTTCTTCGATGGGGCCCGCACGCCCGCGTCGAACATCGTCGGTGCGCCCGGTGAGGGCTGGAAGGTCGCCATGGCCACGCTCGGCTTCGAGCGTGGTGTGTCCACCCTCGGTCAACAGGTTGGTTTCCGGCGGGAATTGGAGACCCTGATCGAGCTGGCTCGTCGCAACGGCAGCGCCGAGGACCCCCTGATCCGCGACCGGCTCGCCCGCGCCTGGATCGGCCTGGAGACCATCCGGTTCAACGCGCTGCGGATGCTGGACGGAGCCGCCGCCGGGGCCCCGGGACCCGAGGCGTCCATCGGGAAGATCTACTGGGCCACTTGGCACCGGGAACTCGGCGAACTGGCCATGGATGTGTGCGGCGCGGACGCACTGCACGCCGCCGGTGACCCCTACGAACTCGACGACTGGCAGCGGCTGTTCCTGCCGTGACCGTCCGCGCGGGCCGGGTCCCCGGGCGCGGACCGCGCTCCCGCCGAGTGCTCTCACTGAGTGGGATGCCTCACCTGGGCGGGTGTGGCGGGTCGTAATTTCCCCTCACCCCTAAGGCTCCGCCCCGGGGCCGGTGTTGCCCGTGCGGCCGGCCGAGTGTGAGGAGAATGCAGTGGTCGACAGGTGGGACGCCGTCGCGACGGCGTCCGCGATTGCGAGCGGTGAGGTGAGCGCCCGCGAGGTGGTCGAGGCCGCCATCGCCCGTATCGAGAAGCTCAACGGCGAACTCAACGCCGTCATCCACACCCGGTTCGACGAGGCACTGGCCGAGGTGGACGCCGGGCTGCCCGACGGCCCGCTGCGCGGGGTGCCGGTGCTCGTCAAGGACCTGGGCATGGAGGTTGCGGGACTGCCCGCCGCCGGTGGCAGCAGACTCTTCGCCGATGTCGTCGCCGACCGCGACAGCGAACTCGTGATGCGCTACCGGCGCGCCGGGATGGTCGTTCTCGGGACCACCAACACCCCCGAGCTGGGCCTCAACGCGAGCACCGAACCGACGCTGCACGGCCCGACCCGCAACCCGTGGAACTCGGGCCACTCGCCCGGCGGTTCGAGCGGAGGGTCGGCCGCCGCTGTGAGTTCCGGCATGGTGCCCGTCGCGCACGCCAGCGACGGCGGCGGCTCGATCCGTATCCCCGCCGCTGCCTGTGGCCTCTTCGGCCTCAAGCCCGCCCGCGGCCGGATCTCCCCGGCGCCCCGCCCCACCACGCTGTCCGGTCTCGTGTCCGGCCACCACGCCGTGACCCGCACGGTGCGCGACAGCGCGCTGCTGCTCGACATCGCCGCGGGCCCGCTGCTCGGTGACGCCTACGCGGCGCCCGGCGCGCCCGATTCGTTCGCCGCCTGCGCGCGGCGTGATCCGGGGCGGCTGCGGATCGGGCTGGTCACCTCCCTGCCGGGCGGCCCGGCGGTGCACGCGGACTCGCTACGGGCCGTGCTCGACGCCGCCCGGGTGTGCGAGGACCTGGGCCACGTGATCGTCGAGGCCGCGGCCCCGTTCCGGCCGGAGGAGGTCGGTGTCACCTCGGCCGCGCTCATGGGCGCTGACGTGGTCGCCCAGATCGACGCCCGCCTCGAACAGCTCGGGCGGCCGCTCGCCGACGACGACATCGAACCCTTCACACGGGTGATCCACGACCACGGCCGCACGCTCACCGGCGCCGATGTCAGCCGGGCGCTGCGGCGGGCGCAGGAGATCGGCTGGCAGGTCGGCGCCGCGTTCGAGGCGTACGACGTGCTGCTCACCCCGACGCTGGCGCAACCCACGCCCCGGCTGGGTGTCCTCGACACGCGCAGGCCGGAGACGATCTACGAACACGCCGCCGTGCAGTCGGCGTTCACCAGT
>NZ_JBEOVM010000012.1:36555-109247 GCF_040295505.1 Streptomyces sp. NPDC002790
ACGACGGTGACGGGCTGCCGCTGGGCGTCCAGTTCGCCGCCGCCAGGGGCGAGGGGCTGCTCGTCTCCCTGGCCGCACAGCTGGAACAGGCAGCGCCCTGGGACACCAACTCGCCGCCGCACACGCAGGTCTGACGCTCTCCCCAGTCCACCCCCCGCATGCCGAAGCGCCTCTACGCCGCACCCTCGCGCCTCGCGCCTCGCATCCCGCACCCGGACAAAGGAACACGATGGCAGACAACGTCACCCCGCGCCCCGCGGTGGTCTCCAAAGGGAGGGCGGTGGCCGTGCTCGTCCTGGTCATCCTCCTCTCGGAGGCCGCCACCTTCGAGGTCACGATGGTGTACCCGGCGATGCCGGACATCGCCAGTGAGTTCAAGACGCTGAACATCGCCTGGGTCGCCTCGATCGTCTCGCTCGCCGGGGCCACCGTCATGCCGCTGATCGGCAAGTTCGCGGACAAGTGGGGCAAGAAGCGGGTCATTCTCGTGCTCGGCCTCATCTTCCTCGCCGGCAGCGTGATCTGCGCGCTCGCGACGTCCTTCGCCATGCTGCTGGTGGGGCGGGCCCTGGAGGGCTGCATCGTCGGGATCGTCAACCTCTCCTACAGCCTCGTGCGCGACACCCTGCCGCGCGACTTCGTGCCCATCGCCCTGGGCGCCGTGGTGACCGGGGTCGGCATGGCGGCGCTCGTCGGCCCCTTCATGGCCGGCTGGCTCATCGGGGCCCACGGCGCAGCGGGTGTCTTCTGGTTCCTCGCGCTCTACGCAGCCGTCCTGTTGCCGTTCTACGCCTTCGTCATCCCCGAGAGCCCGGTGCGCGTCGACCGCCCCGTCGACTATGTGGGCACCATCCTGCTCGGTCCGGGCATCGGTGTGCTGCTGCTGGGTATCACCCAGGGCCGGACGTGGGGCTGGACGGCCGGCTCCACGCTCACCTGTCTGATTCTCGGCGTCGCCATGCTGATCGCGTTCGCGGCGTGGGAGCGTGTCTGCAGCCACCCGCTGATCTCGCTCGATGTGCTGCTGGGCCGGAGGTTCGGTCCCACCGTGCTGGCCGTCGCGTGCGTGTCGTACATGATGAACGCGCATGCGCTGATCAGCCCCACCTTGCTGCGGACACCGGAAGGCATCCCCGGACTCAGCTACGGCGCCGGGCTCTCCGCCACCGAACTGGCCCTGTGGACCTGTCCGTTGGGCCTCGTCGCCATGTTCGTCGGCCCGCTCGGCGGCTATCTGACCACGAGGATCGGAGCCCGCAACGTCCTCATCGCCGGCGCCGCCTGCTTCCTCCTGGTCATGCTCCTCGGTTCCCGACTGTTCACCGTGCAGTGGCAGATCGGCCTGGTGTCCCTGGCCGCCGGCTGCGCCAACGGCTTCCTGCACTCCTCCAACGCCAACCTGCTCCAGGACTCCCTGCCCGTCTCACAGAACGCGGTGGGCAACTCGATCGCGGGCATGACCACAGTGCTGTCCGCCGGTATCGCCACGGCGCTCACGGGCGTGGTCATGTCCGGCCATGTGCTGACGGTCGACGCGGCCGCCGGCTCCGTGGTCTACGCCGACAGCGCGCTCACCCATGCGTACGCGTACGCGGCGGCGGTGGGTGCCGTCGGCATGGTGGTCGCCCTGCTGATGAAGCACGGCCGTGCCCCGGCGCGCGGCGGTCTGATCGAGCCGGCGGAGGCGCTCCCGCCGGTCGGGGACGCACGGGTGCCCGCGAGCGGCGCGGCGGGCTGACTCCCCGGCGCCGCCCTGTTGGATATCCCGCGCCAACAGGCCCGCGCGGTACGGCCGCTGCTTCACGGCAGCGGCCGTACGGCGCGGGCCGTCGGGCGGCCGCCTATGCCTCCGGGTCGTCCGGCGGACGCAGCACGCCGAAGTCGCCCAGCTGGATCGTCATGCTGAACTTCCGGGCGTACAACGGCCATTGGCCGTCCGAGCACACCCAGCGGTCGTCGTACTCGCCGCAGCACTCGAAGAAGTGGCCCGCCCACGGGCCCGCGCCCTGGTGGTGCACGCGCGCGTACGTCAGGGACCGGGCCCGGTCGCCGCCCACCGTCACCCGGTGGTTGCCGAGGAGGTGCTGGGTGGGGCCGCAGCCGCCGAGATGGTCCCGGACCTTGGCGAGGATGTTCCGCACGCCGGAGGCGCCGTAGCCGGTCGAGTCCGCGGTGAAGGTGGCGCCGACACCCGGCCAGTCACGGGTGTCGAGTGCCGAGGCGAGCCGGGCGAGTGCCTCGGTGATGAGCCGGTGGTCGTCGACGCCCTGGTGCACCGTGTCCGCGGTCATGCTCCGTCCACCACCCCGGAGGCGAGCAGTTCCGGGGACTCGGTACGGCCGTCCAGGACCCGGTTCGTACGGACGGTCACGCGCCGGCCGCCGTCGGGGCCCCGGCGCAGCCGCCAGTGGTTCGCCGTGGCGCGGCGCAGGGTGAACGCGCCCGTGTCCGGATCGCGGACGGCCATGGTGGTGCAGCAGACCGCGTCGGCCTCGTTCCCGCGCACGCGTACGCGCGGTGCGCCCAAGACATGGGCGTAGCCCTGGGCGATCCACCGTTGGTGGTTGGGGGAGCGGACCATGGCCGCGATCTCCGTGCGCCCGGTCATCTCGGTGTCGCTCAACGGCCGTTCGCTTCGGTCGGGTTGAGGGGACGTCAGAGCTCGCGGGCCAGCGTGTACAGGGCGTCCAGCTGCTCGCAGTAGTGGTCCGCGGACCGTGCGGAGATGGAGGCGGACAGTAGCGTGGCTCCCGCGTCGCGCAGTCGGGTCAGGGCGGCGGCTGTGTCCTTCGGCGCCCCCGTCGGGTCGAGGGGGCGGCCGGGTGCGAGGATGATCTCGAAGCCGTCCGGCAGTTCGGTCTTGGCGAGCATGTCGCGCAGTCGGTCGGGCGCGAGGCCGAACGGCACCCAGCCGTCCGCCAGTGAGGCGGCCCGGCGCAGCGAGCGCGGGGTCCGGCCGCCGACCCACAGCGGGACGGATTCCTGCACGGCGTGCGGTTCGACGACGAAGTCCTTGAAGGAGTAGTGCTCGCCCCGGTACTCCGGGACCCGCTGGGACAGCGCGGCGCGCAGGGCTCGTAGGGCGTCGTCGGCGCGTGCCCCGCGGGCGGTGAACTCGGCGCCGAGCAGGTCGAATTCCTCGGCGAGGCTGCCGACGCCGAGTCCGAGCGTGACGCGGCCGTGGCTGAGTCGGTCCAGGGTGCCGTAGCGCTTGGCGATCTGGAGCGGGTGGTGGTAGCCGAGGACGAGTACCTGGGTGACCAGCCGGATGCGGCTGGTCTGCGCGGACAGGTGGCCGAGCGTGGCCAGTGGGTCCCAGTAGGTGCCGCCGCGTTCCCGGGCGACGTCGACGGGGACCGCCACGTGTTCGCTGCAGGTGAGGTGGTGGAAGCCGAGTCGGTCGGCGGTGCGCGCGATCAGGCTCAGCTCGTCGATGCCGGCGTCCGCCTCCCAGGGGGAGGCGGCGCCCGGCAGCTGCACCACCACGGGTGATGTGATCCCGATGCGCATGGAGTCTCTCCTCGTACCGTCGGCGGCGTGCGTGCTGTTCAGGCGATTCGTAACGCAGGACCGGGAGTTGGAGGCGGCCGGTCCCGCTGATCGGGAGGTCGGCCGCGGCAGGCGCGAAGAGCCTCCGGCGGAATCCCGTGCACACCTCTTCCTCCTGGTCCCGCACGTTGCTAGCTTCCAAAAATAGAATTCATTTCAGGAGAGCAGGAGGAGGGCCCATGACGGTTGTCAATGACGTGGCTGCTGTGGACACGCCCGCTCGCAAGGAGCTTCCGCCGTCGATGGTCGAGCGGATGACGCTGATCATGGACACGGCGAGTTCTTTCCACAGCCTCATGACCGCGATCGGCGAGGCCGCGGTCGGCGGCCGGATACGGGTCCGAAGCGACGAGCCGGACAGCGGGCCGGGGACTTCCTGAAGCACCCCGATCGGCCACCGGCCACCGGTCATCGGTCATCAAGGCACGGGATCCCGGACGGGAGAGAGAAGCCGGAACATGCAACTCGAAGGACGCGTCGCGATCGTCACAGGAGCCGGCGACGGCATCGGCGCCGCGGTGGCCCGGTGGTTCGCCGCCGAGGGCGCCGGCGTTCTGGTCGCGGAACTGAACGAGGAGACTGGCCGCGCCACCGCCGAGCGGATCGGCGGCCGCTTCGTCCGCACCGACGTGGGCGACAAGGCGCAGGTGCGGGCGATGGTCGACACGGCGCTCGAGGAGTGGGGCGGCGTGGACATCCTGGTCAACAACGCCTGGTCGCCCGGGAACGTGGGCCGTGTCGAGGACAAGACCGACACGATGCTGGCCCGAGGCCTTGGCATCGGGTTCTACGGGCCGTTCTGGGCGATGCAGGCATGCTTCCCGCACATGCGCCGGCGGGGATGGGGACGTGTCATCAACATGTGCAGTCTCAACGGTGTCAACGCCCACATGGGAACCCTGGAGTACAACGCCGCGAAGGAGGCCCTGCGCACCCTCACCAGGACCGCGGCGCGCGAGTGGGCGCCGACCGGAGTCGTCGTCAACGCCATCTGCCCCGGTGCGAAGAGCGCCGCCTTCCACCGGATGATGAGCGAACACCCCGAACTCGAGGCCCAGGCCGCCGCCATGAACCCCATGGGCCGGATCGGCGACCCCGACCGCGACATCGCCCCCGCGGCGGTGTTCCTCGCCGGAGAGGGCGCCCGCTACGTCACCGGCAACACGCTCTTCGTCGACGGCGGGGCGCACATCAACGGGGTGGCCTGGGCGCCGGACCTGCCCTGAGCGGCCCGTAGGCACGTGTCACTGTCCCCCGAGGCGATCGCCTCGGGGGACAGTGGTCTTCGGCCGACCGGATTCAGCCGATGTGCTCGGCGGCGAACTCCCTGAGGGAATCCTGTTTCTCCTCGACCGGGCCGTCCATCGGCAGCCCCTTCATCGCCCACGGTGACACCGTCACGTTGGTGACACCCGCGGCCGCGAGCTCCGCGTAGCCCTCGGCGCCGTGGCGATCGGCGCCCGACGCCTGGATGTCGAAGGGCCGGTCGGCGGTGCCGAACTCCGCGCGCAGGGCGCGCAGTCGCGCGATGGTCGTGACCAACTCATCGAATCCCATCAGCGCCGAGGTCCACCCGTCGCCGACCCGGGCCGCGCGCCGCAGCGCCGCGTCGGTGTGGCCGCCGACGACGAGGGGGACCTCGCGCGGCGGAGCGGGGCTCATCCGGAGCCTGTCGAAGTCGTAGAACTCGCCGTGGTGTTCGACCATGCCTCCGCCGAGGACGAGCCGGATCACCTCGATCATCTCGTCGACCCGCGCACCCCTGCGCTCGTACGGCACCCCGCACCACTCGAACTCCTCGGGCGCCCAGCCGACCCCGACACCCAGCTCGAACCGTCCCTGGGTGAGGTTCGCGACCGTGCCGACCTGTCTGGCCAGGAGCAGCGGGTTACGGGAGCCGAGCTTCAGCACGTTCGTCCGGAAGACGAGGGACCGGGTCACGGCGCCCATCGCGGCGGCGGCGATCAGCGGGTCGGCGAACGGGGCCTCCTCGGTCCACATGCGCCGACCGTCGGACGTATAGGGGTACTTCGCGGCGGCGCGCTCGGAGAAGAACACCGAGTCCGGCAGCGCGACGGCATGGAATCCGCACTCCTCGGCCGTCCTCGCCAGCGGCACGAGCTGGTCCAGCGGCACCATGGCCGGCGCGAGCGTGAACCTCATAGCCCCGCACCCGGCAGCTTCACGACCTTCGACGTCGGGATGGGATGCGCATCGGCCTTGATCCAGCGCAGCGCGAAGGTGCCCTCACGGTGCCCGTCCGTGTTGATCCAATTGCCGTGGCCCGGGTCCTTCGCCGCCACCACGATGGTCAGGGTGCCGTCGTCGTTGAGCTTCGCCGTGTGGTTGTTGAGGTAGATGTTGGTGCGGTGGTAGTCGAGGGATTCCATCCAGAAGTTCTGGAGCACGAAGTTGAAGTACTCGCAGTTCGGTACCTCGGTCTCGATCACCCACTCCTCGTCCTCCGCCAGTTTCCAGTAGCCGTGGAGATAGAAGATCGTCGGGTCCCCGCCGGCCTTCTGGAAGTAGTCCTGGCCCCAGTCCACGATCTCGTTGGGCCGAGGCGCGAACTTGCGGCACCACTCGAGGAAGGTGTTCGCGGTGCCGCGGACGTTGCCGACGGCCGCGGTGAGCCGCTCGCCGATCTGCTCGGGGGTCAGCGGGGTGAACTCGCCGTCCGGGTCCAGGCATTCGATGGTCAGCTCGGCGGGGATCTCGTGGGGGCGGTCCTGGTGGGTCTGCCGCACGGAGATGAGATTGCTGTCCGGTGCGAGCGGGAGCCAGTCGCCTTCCGCGGGCTTGTCCACGCTCGCGATGATCGAGAACCCGCCGTGCTCGTCGACCGTGAGGTCGTGGGCGTGCAGATCGCCGGTCTGCAGCATGGTGCCGTCGATGTGGTAGCGGTTGACGCGTGACCCGAACGTCACCAGCGGTATGGTGCCGCGCCTGCCGGTGATCCGGTAGGTGTGCCTGCCGGAGATGTTGGCACGCATGTAGACGTTGTCGGGGTTGTCGGCCCCGATCTTGGTGCTCATGTTCGGGTTGGGCGCCGATGTGAAGCTCGGCCAGCGCGGGTCGGTGTACTCGACGCAGTTGATCGTCGCGTACCGGAGCAGACGGCTCAGGTAGCGGACGCCCTCGGCCTGCGTCAGCGGATCCTGCGGCACGATGTCGTCCTGCAGGACGCTCCCGGCGTCCAGCAGATCGGCGCAGAACTTCTCCCATACGGCGTTCATGGTCATTCCCCTTGCTCGGTCGGATGTGTGCGGACACCGGGTCGTGCGTGGGTGGCGAAGTGTTCGTCGACCTCGGCCCCGGTCAGGCCGAAGTCCTCCAGGTAGTAGCGGTGTTCGGGGCGCCGGTGGGCGCCCAGGCTCCTGCGGTGCGAGGCCTCGATCGCCTCGCGCGCGACGGCCGTGAACTCCAGGCCGAAGTGGCCATAGATGTCCTCGACGGTGCCGAGCGGATCGGTGACGAAGTCCTGGTAGTCGACGTCGAGGAACTGCCGGGGGTCGTAGCGGCGGCGGGCCGTCTCGAAGTGCTCGATTCCCCGTGACCACAGGGCGAGTTGGGTGCGGCCGATGGTCTTCCGGTCGTATGCCTCGGACATGTCGTGCTTGCCCTGCTCCGCGAGGCTGCAGGTCGAGGCCATCGCCGTGCGCGGCGCGCGGTGCGTCCGGATGATGAGGGCGTCCGGGTAGATCCGCATGATCTCGTCGAGCGCGAAGACATGGCTGGGGTTCTTGAGCACCCAGCGCTTCTCCGGGTCGTTCATGCCGATCAGTTGCAGGTTCTTCTTGTGCCGGGCGTAGGTGTCGGTCCAGTCCTGTCCGGCCAGCCACGTCGAGTACGTGGGGAGGTACGAGACGCACTCGAAGGCCACGGAGCGCATCGACTGCTGCAACAGCTGCCAACATTCCTCGACTTCGTCGGCGTCCATGAAGTGCACCTTCATCAGCTCCGCCTCGTTGCGCCGACGCGCGGCGAAGTGGGCCTGGACGCGCTGGAAGTCGGGGTGGTCCGGCC
The DNA here is from genome assembly GCF_040295505.1 of Streptomyces sp. NPDC002790. Taxonomy (NCBI): domain Bacteria; kingdom Bacillati; phylum Actinomycetota; class Actinomycetes; order Kitasatosporales; family Streptomycetaceae; genus Streptomyces; species Streptomyces sp. NPDC002790. The sequence goes on from NZ_JBEOVM010000012.1 coordinate 44,131, forward strand.
AGTCCTCGCGGGTGGGCCGCGGCTGCGGGGCCTCGGCGAGCCATGTCTCGATGCCTTGCTGGCCGGGGTCGGCGGACAGCAGCCGGTGCAGCGCGGTGCTGCCCGTGCGCATGAGGCCGCAGACGAAGACCGGCCGTTCGATCGGTACCTCGGTGTGCTCGGGATGCCGGGCGAACGCCGCCTCGCTGAGCACCCTGCCCTTCAGAGCCTTCGTCAGCATGGCGCGCGCGATGGTCCTGCCGTGCGGGGTGAGCCGCGCGTCGTTGTCGAAACTGGAGATCAGTACGTCGAGGCCCTCGCGGAAGTCGTCGTCGCCGAAGTCGGTGAGCCCGGTCGCCTCGGTGGCCAGTGCGAGGAGTTCGTCGGCGGTCCCGACCGTGGGGGAGTGATGGTGGACGGTCATGTGTGTCTCTCCGGTTCAGTGGTGGGCGTGCCCGCAGTTGACGTCCAGGCACTGCCCGCTGATCGCCCGCGCGTGGTCGGAGGCGAGGAACACCGCGGTGTTCGCGATGTCGTCGGGTTCGGGCAGCCGGCGCAGATCGGTCTCCGCCGCGATCTCGTCGTAGAGCACGCTCGGTTCGACGCCGCGCTCGCGCGCCAGGCGCTCGAACCACGCCTGGACCGAGTCCGCCCAGATGTAGCCGGGCGCCACGGAGTTGACGCGCACCCCCTGCGGCCCGAGCTCCAGGGACAGGCTCCGGGCGAGGGCCAGCAGCCCCGCTTTCATGACCCGGTAGGTGCCGAACCCCGGCAGCCGGTTCCGCAGCACCATCGAGTTGATGACCACGATCGAACCCTGGGCCTCCACGAGCGCGGGCGCGACCTTGCGGGTGAGGCTCAGGGCCGCCAGCAGGTTGATCTCGAGCCCCTGGCGTACGTCGTCGGGTTCCGCGTCGAGGAGCCGGACCTGGGCGGGCTGGACGAACGCGTTGTGGACCACCGAGTCGAGGCGGCCGAAGGCGTCGTGCGCCTGCTGCGCGAGGTTCTCGACCGAGGCGTCGTCGGTGAGGTCGGCCGGCACCACGGCGGCCTCGCCACCGAGGCCGCGGATCTCGTCGGCGACCGCGTCCAGCCTGGACCGGGTGCGGGCCGCGAGCACCAGCCGGGCTCCGGCGAGGGCGCTGCGTACCGCGAGGGAGCGGCCGAGGCCAGGGCCCACCCCGGACACCAGGACGACCTTTCCCTCCAGCAACGGGATCCGGGTCACGGCGCCCACTCCACCGGGTCGGCGAGCGCCAGGGGATCGAGGACCACGCTGAGCGAGACGATCCGGCACGCGTCGTCGAACTCGAACAGGTCGGTGGCCACGAAGGGAGTCATGCCGGCCCGCTCGACACGGAGTTGTGTCGCGGCGAATCTCCCGGTCACGGTGATCGGCGAGAGCAGGCCGACGGTGAAGTCGACCTTCGCGTTCTCGGTGTCGAACGCCCGGATCTCGTCGACCCCCCGGTAGGCGGCGACACCGAGCGGCTCGTGCTGGACGGCGTCCTCGGCGAACAACGCCACGAGCGCGTCGACATCGTGGCTGCCGAGGTGTCTAACATAGGACTCGATGGCCGAGTGGATTTCTTCCCGACTGGGCATGGGGCTCCTTTGTCAGGCGATGGCGCCGCGCGAGCGAAGCACGTCGACGATCCGGTCGGCCGCCTCCGCCGGCGAGGCGGACGTGGTGTCGATCCGTACCTCGGGGGAGAGCGGGGGCTCGTAGGGCGAGTCGATTCCGGTGAAACGGGGCAGCTCGCCGCGGCGCGCCTTCCGGTAGAGCCCCTTCGGGTCCCGCGCCTCGGCGACGTCGAGCGGGGTGTCCACGTGCACCTCGCAGAACCGCTCGGGCCCGACCAACTCCCGGGCCGCCTCCCGCTCGGCGCGGAAGGGCGAGATGAACGACGCGATGACGACCAGACCCGCGTCGGCCATCAGCCGGGCGACCTCGGTGACGCGCCGGATGTTCTCCACCCGGTCGGCATCGGTGAATCCGAGGTCCCGGTTCAGGCCGTGGCGCACGTTGTCGCCGTCCAGGAGATAGGTGTGCACGCCGAGCGCGTGCAGCCGGCGCTCGATCTCGTTCGCGATCGTCGACTTCCCGGAGCCGGACAGGCCCGTCAGCCACAGGACCTGGGGGCGATGGCCCATCAGCTCCGCGCGAGCGCGTTCATTGACGTCGACCACCTGCCAGTGCAGGTTGTCCGCGCGCCGCAGCGGGTGCGCGATCATGCCGGCGCCCACCGTGTTGTTGCTCAGCCGGTCGATCAGGATGAAGCCGCCGGTGTCCCGGTTGGCGCTGTACGCGTCGTACGGCACCGGGCGGTCGAAGCTGATGTTGCAGACGCCTATCTCGTTGAGCGCGAGGGTGTTCGCCGCCGCCTTCTCCAGCGTGTTGACGTTGATCCGGTGCTTGGGCCGGGTGATCCGTGCCTGCACGGTCATGGTGCCGATCTGGCAGAGATACGAGCGCTCGGGCAGCATCTCCTCCTCACCCATCCACACCAGGTGAGCCTCGAACTGGTCGGCGACACCGGGCGCGTCGTCCGCCACGGCGAGCACGTCACCGCGGCTGACGTCGATCTCGTCGGTCAGCGTGACCGTGACCGACCGGCCGGCCGTGGCCTCCGTCAGGTCGCCGTCCCTGGTGACGATCCGGGCGACCGCCGACTCCCGGCCGCTCGGCAGCACCCGCACCCGGTCGCCCGGCCGCACCACGCCGCTGACGATCTGACCGGAGAACCCGCGGAAGTCCAGGTCCGGCCGGTTCACCCACTGCACGGGCAGCCGGAACGGGGCGGCGCGGAGGTCGTCGTCGATCTGGGCGGTCTCCAGGTGCCCCATGAGCGTCGGGCCTCGGTACCAGGGGGTGTTGGGGCTGCTCTCGATGAGGTTGTCCCCGACGTACGCCGATATCGGGATGGCCACGACGTCGCTCAGACCGATCTCGTCGGCGAAGGCGGAGTACTCGCCGACGATCCGGTCGAAGACCTCCTGCGAGTAGCCGACGAGGTCGAGCTTGTTGACCGCGAGCACCACGTGCCGGATGCCGAGGAGCGACACCAGGTAGGAGTGCCGGCGGGTCTGGGTGAGCACGCCCTTGCGGGCGTCGACCATGATCACCGCGAGGTCCGCGGTCGAGGCCCCGGTCACCATGTTGCGGGTGTACTGCTCGTGGCCGGGCGTGTCGGCGACGACGAACTTGCGCTGTTCGGTGGAGAAGTAGCGGTAGGCGACGTCGATCGTGATGCCCTGCTCGCGCTCGGCGGCAAGCCCGTCGACGAGCAACGCGAAGTCGAGGCCCTCGCCTTGGGTGCCCATCTTGCGGGAGTCGGTCTCCAGCGCGGTGAGTTGATCCTCGAAGATCAGCTTGGACTCGTAGAGCAGCCGGCCGATCAGGGTGGACTTGCCGTCGTCGACGCTGCCGCAGGTGAGGAAGCGGAGCATGCTCTTGCTCGCGTGCTGCTCGAGGTACTGCTCGATGTCGTCGGCGATCAGATCGGTCGCACGGGTCAACGAACGGGTCATCAGAAGTAGCCCTCCTGCTTCTTCTTCTCCATCGACGCACTGCTGTCGTGGTCGATGACGCGGCCCTGGCGTTCCGATGTGTGGGTCAGCAACATCTCCTGGATGATGTCGGTCAGGGACTCGGCGACGCTCTCCACGGCCCCGGTGAGCGGGTAGCAGCCGAGTGTGCGGAAGCGCACGCTTCTCAGCTCGGGTTCCTCACCCGGCAGCAGCGGCATCCGCTCGTCGTCGACCATGATCAGCGTGCCGTCGCGTTCGACGACCGGTCTCCTCGCCGCGAAGTAGAGCGGCACGATGGGGATGTGTTCCTGCCGGATGTACTCCCAGACATCGAGCTCGGTCCAGTTGGACAGCGGGAATACGCGCACGCTCTCGCCGGGCGACTTGCGCACGTTGTACATCCGCCACAGTTCGGGGCGCTGCTTCTTCGGGTCCCACCGGTGTTCGGCCGAGCGGATCGAGAAGATGCGCTCCTTGGCCCGCGACTTCTCCTCGTCCCGGCGCGCACCGCCGAACGCGGCGTCGAACTTGTAGAGGTCCAAGGCCTGTTTGAGCCCCTCCGTCTTCCACATGTCGGTGTGCACGGCCGACCCGTGGGTGAAGGGGTTGATCCCCTTCTCCACGCACTCGGGGTTCCGGTACACCAGCAGGTCCAGATCCGCGGCGGCCGCGGTCTCGTCGCGCAGGGCGTACATGTCGCGGAACTTCCACGTCGTGTCGACGTGCAGCAACGGGAACGGCAGTTTGGACGGGTGGAACGCCTTGCGCGCGAGGTGCAGCATCACCGCGCTGTCCTTGCCGACCGAGTAGAGCATCACGGGGTTCTCGCTCCCCGCGACCGCCTCCCGCATGATGTGCATGCTCTCGGCCTCGAGCCGTTCGAGGTGGGTCAGAGTGGGTGTCATCGTCCAAGTACCCCCAGCGCACGGTCCGTCAGTTCGGGACGGCAGATGAGCAGATCGGGCAACCAGGGGTTGGCCTGGTTGTAGTGCGGCTCGGATCCGTCGATCCGGGACACGTGCAGTCCGGCGGCGCGGGCGACCGCGACGGGCGCCGCCGAGTCCCACTCGTACTGGCCGCCGGCGTGGGCGTAGATGTCGGCCTCGCCGCACACCACGGCCATCGCCTTGGCCCCCGCCGAGCCCATCTCGATCAGTTCGGCGCCGAGCGCCTCGGCCATGGCCATCACCGGCTCGGGCCGACGGGTGCGGCTGACGGCCACGCGGGGCACGGCGGGCAACGTGGCGGGTGCGGCGAATGTGTCCGCCGTCGAGAAGGTGACACCGAGGCCGGGCATCGCGACGGCGCCGGCTACCAGTCGCCCCGCCTCGACCAGCGCGACATGCACGGCCCAGTCGGAACGTCCCGGTTCACCGAACTCGCGTGTGCCGTCTAGGGGGTCGACGATCCACACCCGGTCTGCCGCGAGCCGGGCGGGGTCGTCGGCGCCCTCCTCGGAGAGCACCGCGTCGCCGGGGAATCGCTGGGCGAGCGTGGCGACCAGAAAGTCGTGCGAGAGCCGGTCACCCGTCGCGCGCACCTCGGAGGGATCGGCGCCGGCGCGTTCCCGGTCCGTGCGATGGGCGAGCAGCAGGGCACCGGCCTCGGTGGCGGTCTCCGCCGCCGCCCGCCCGTCGGCGGCGCGGCGCCGAGCGCTCCGGGAGGAGTGCGTGAGCACAGTTGATGACGCATCAGGGTTCGTCATGGGGAGGACTGTAGACCCGGAATGAACATCGTTCAATCCATTCTGAACAACGTTCGTTCTTGGCTCTCCGTGCCGGCAGGGCCGACTAATGTGAGCGCATGAAGGATTCGAACAAGAAGTCCGTCTACGGCGACGCGGAGGCGCGGCGCCGGATGACGCTGGACGCGGCCGCCGAGCTCCTGGACGAGGGCGGGTACGCGGCACTCACCATCCGGTCGGTGGCCCAGCGCGCGGGCACCAGTACCGGGCTGATCTACCAGTACTTCGCGGACAAGGAAGAGATCTTCATCGCCCTGCTCAGCGAGAGCCAGATCGAATCCACCGCCTTCGTCGAGTCTCTCCCCAGGGATCAGGGCGTCGCGGCGCTGCTCGCGTCGGTGATCCCCCACTCCGCCCGTCAGTGGAGCCGGGTGGGCAGCCTGACCGCGACCTGGAGCAACTCCGAAGGCGACGCTCGGTACGATCGCAAGTCGGTCCTCGAACTGCGCGAGACGGCACGCCGCTACGACGAGGCGCTGCACACCGCTCTCATCGAGGCGGCCGACCGGGAGGGCCGCACCCTGCGCGAGGATCCCGCACTCGTCCGCTTCGTGGTGGCCGCGCTGATGGGCGTCAGCGAAAACCTCGCCAACAACTGGGCCCAGCACCTCGATCCGCAGGACTTCATCGCCTTCGCCGCCGACACCATCACGCGAGGCATCACCGCACCGGGTGCGACCGAATCCTCCGGCCGACCGGTGGGGTGAGACCGCTGCAGCCTCGAGCCGGTCCGGCAGGTGCGCCAATCGCAGCGGGCTCGGCGGCGGCAGCACACCGCGGGCAGGGTGGCTGCGGAAGGACTCCAGGAGGTACGCGACGAGTCGGCGGGAGGCCGCCGGGCCGTCCGGGAGTGCGGTGACCAGCGCGTCGTTGGTCAGCCAGACGATTCCCGGGTCGGACGGGTGGACGTCGGGCCGCAGCGCGCCCGCGGCCTGGGCCCGGCGCACCAGATCGGTGATGTCCTGCTGGAAGTCCGTGGGCTCCTGGTCGGGCGCGGCGCGCCAACGCCGGCATCGGCACCGCAGCTCCGTTCGGCGAGGTGACGGAGGAACTGATCGACTCGCTGTTCGTCACCAACGTCAAGGGAGCGATCTTCACCCTGCAACTAGCGCTGCCGCTGCTCAGTGCAAACGCTTCGGTGATCCTGACGGGATCGACCGCCGGGACACGGCCTGACCCGGGACTCGAGGTCTACGGAGCGACGAAGGCCGCGGTCCGCAACCTGGCCCGCGGTTGGGCCCACAGCTCGCGCGCGCATGGCTTTCGGGTCAACGTCGTATCCCCGGGTGGTACACGCACCCCTGGCCTGCTTGAGCTGGTCCCGCCCGAGGTTCTCGAGCAAGCAGAAGGTGAAGTCCCTCTTGGTCGGCTCGCCGAACCCGAGGAGATCGCCGCCGTGACGACGTTCCTTGCCTCGGACGCGTCGAGTTTCGTCAATGGTGCCGAGTTCTTCGCCGACGGTGGTTACGCGCAGGTGTGAGTGCTCTCTTCATGGAAGGGCCGGACTCCGAGACCCTCTGGGCTCGTAACACGATCACGATCCGGGCCACTTGAGGCGTCTCCACGCACGCGCGGGTCGTTGGCGGTGTGCGCCCCGAAGACGGGGTTCCCTATCGGGCGTACTTGCTGTCCCGGTCCCGGAGGAGGAAGCGCTGCGACTCCAACCGGGGCCCCTGGGTGGGCGGTGGGGCCGGAGTGCTGCTGCGTGGGGTAGATGCCGGCTGCGTGGAGGATCTCCCGGACTGTGGACGGGGCGATCGGGTAGCGGACGCGGGCGATCTGACGGCGCAGCACCGCGTTCTCATGCCGTAACGCGAGAGTCTCTGCGTCTTTGGCCGTGCGGCTGCGCAGTACGGCAGAAAGGCACCTTGATCAGGCTCCGGACCAGGGTGGTGACGGTCGACAGTGACATTGAAGGATCAAAACTGTATTTCCGAGCGGGACACGTGGGTGGCAACACCGGAGCGGAACTCTGACAGCACGCTGTGGTCGACGCCCGGATCCTGAAGGTCCAGGCCGAGTGCGTACTTCCAGGCGAGGTTCTCGCGAACCTCGTCAGCAGCCTGTCGGTCGGTCAGATTCGCGGCCTAGTTGTGTTGTTGCATGAGGTTGGTTACGCGACAGGGCCTCTCACTCTCCGGCGTCATCGAATCCGTCGCGCAGGGCTCGCAGCGCCTCCAGCTGCCGCGCGGTGCGGTCGTGAAGTTCTTGGAGTAGGGCGATACGGCCGTCCAGGGCTCCGACGGCCTGGGTGTATTCGCTCTCATCGAGTGCCTCGTAGGTCTCCGCATCGCAGACCGCTCGCACGGTAGAGGTGATCTCGTCGAGGGTCAGACCGTAGTCGAGCAGAGTCCTGATATTGCGCACCCGGCGGGCGTCGCTGTCCTGGAATTCGCGGTATCCGTTGGGCAGGCGAATCGAACACAGCAGGCCCGCTGCCTCGTAGTGGCGGATCTGCCGGGGCGAGGAACCGGAGATCTGCGCCAGCTCACCAATCTTCATGAGGACGCTCCCTATGGGCACGGTGCGCGCTTGACCTTGACACGGATGTCAATGTCTACCTTAACGCTCAGGAGAAACCGCGGCGAATACTGCTTTTGCCGCATAACGGGTCGATGGCAGCTTCGTCGTCCCGAAGGCCCTGACAGCACAGGAGGAGTCATCATGCTGCGTGTCGAGTTCGATCGTTTCGGCCCGCCCGAGGTCCTGGAAGTGCGGGAGCGGCCGGAACCGCTGCCGACCCGAGACCGCATCCGAGTACGGGTCCGGGCCCGCACCGCCAACGTCAGTGATGTGGAGCTCCGGCGCGGCGACACCCCGCAACGACTCAAGGATCTCGGCCTCGCCTTCCCCGCCGTACTGGGCTGGGACTTCGTCGGTACTCTCATCGATCCGGCTCCGACGCTCCCCGCCGGCTCCGCTGTGGTTGGTTTCGTCCCTTGGCTCGGTTCGGAGGTGGGCCGCGGCACCTATGCGGAGGTCATCAGTGTCGCGCCGCAGTGGGTGGCCGCGCTGCCGCCGGACCTCGATCCGGCGCGTGCCGCCGTCTTCGCGATGAACGCCCTGACTGGCGCGCAGGCCACCGATCGCATGGGGCCCCTTGAGGGAGCGAACATCCTGATCGTTGGTGCTGGCGGCCCGGTGGGCATGAGCGCTGCCACCGCGGCTGCAGCTGCGGGGGCGCATGTCTATGTCACCGGCTCGATGGCAGACGAGGCGCTTGCCGCTCAGGGCTACGCGGGAGGGCTCCTTCGTGGCACGCCGGAGGAGATGGCCACTGCGGCCCGTGAGGTGGTGCCGGGTGGCATGGACGCGGTCTTCAACGCCGCAGTTGCGGGCCCCGGGCTGATCCGCGCGGTGAAGGACGGCGGCGCCTTCGTCTCCATTCACGTCGCCGACAAGAACGAGCCGGAGCGCGGCGTCGCCGTCGAGAAGGTCGTAGTACAGGCCGACCCTCCTCGCCTGACCTCCCTGCTCACCACGTCTCTCCTCGACCGGATCCGCATCGAGACGCTCCCGCTTGCCCAGGCACGCGAGGCCCACGAACGCCTCGAGCGCGGTGGCCTTGCCGGGCGCAAGATCGTGCTGGTCTCGTAGGGCCACCTCTTGCGCGGATACGGAGAGTGGCAGCAACGGCGACGCCGACGTCTCCCACGCACGCTGACAGGCCAGCCGCAGACAGCCGCCTGGCAAGGCATCCCCGAGGGGAGCCGTCCTGGTGGCCTGGCCGCTGGGAGACCGAGGGCGTCCGGATGCGCATGAACTCCGCGTCCTGACATGGTGGGCCACCCCAACGCACCGCTGACACCGGAAGGGCGTCGCCGGCTCTGCGAGCGAGTGGACGCCGGACGCCCGATCGCGCATGTTGCGGCCGAGGCCGGCGTTTCACGGCGCTGCCTGGGCAAGTGGTACGCCCGCTGGACGGCGCACGGCGAGAACGGACTGCTCGACCGCTCCTCCCGGCCGGATGCCAGCCCGGACCACACCGCCGAGGAGGTCGCGGACCTGGTGGAGGCGCTGCGACGGCAGACCAAGTACGGCCCCGTCCGCCTCGCCGCCGACCTCGAACGCCTGCACGGCATCACTATCTCCCCGGCCACCGTGCACCGTGTTCTGGTCCGGCGAGGTCTCAACCGGTTGCGCGACCTGGACCCGCCCACCGGCGAGCAGATGCGCGAGGTCATCCGCTACGAGTACGAACACGCTGGTGACCTGGTCCACGTCGATGTCAAGAAGCTCGGACGCATCCCCGAGGGCGGCGGCTGGCGCATGCACGGTATGGGCACCGAAGCAGCTCGCGCCTCCAAACGGACCGGTCCAGGCAACGGCAAAGTCGGCTACGCGTACCTGCACTCGGCGCTCGACGACCACTCCCGGCTCGCCTACACCGAGGCCCTGGACGATGAAAAGGCCGTGACCGCGGTCGCCTTCTGGCACCGCGCCGTCGCCTTCTTCGCCGCCCATGGCATCGCCCCGCTCCGCCGCTGCCTCACCGACAACGGTGCCTGCTACCGCTCCACGACCTGGGCTGACGCGCTCACCGTGACCGCCACGAAGCACAAGCGCACCCGCCCCTACACCCCGCGCACGAACGGGAAAGTGGAGAGATACCAGGGGACGCTCGCCCGCGAGTGGGCATACGTCCGCGACTACAGCTCCGAGCACGAACGCCGCATCGCACTCGCCGAGTTCGTGAACTACTACAACCACGAGAGACCACACGCCGCGCTCGGCGGCCGACCACCCATCAGCCGGACTGCCGGAAGCGACTACCGCCTCGTCTTCGACCAGCCGCCAGAACCGATCGCGGGCATCCCGCAACAGCTCACCTTCGAGGACCTCGTGTAACCAACCTGGTGAGACACGACACCTAGTGCACCACCGTGACCACTTGGCCGAACGCGTCAGCAAAGGCGGCGTCCGGGAACGGCTCGCCGAGCCGGTCATGGACCTGCACCGCCAGCGGCGCCTCCCGCCTGCCCCGGTACGTCGCCCGGATCGCCGCCGTGACCTGCGGATCCGGCTCAGGCCAGGACTGTCGCTGCATCGGCACGACACACTCCGATCTCCAAGGAAGCACGACAAGACCAGCGACCAGCATGATCCCGTCCGCAGGAATCGTCGTTCCTCAGTGACCAACTCCGGCTCACCGTATGTGAATTGGATCAGCCGCAAGATCGCGCAGTGCTCGCCACGCCGCCGAGATCGAGAACCGGTCGGACAGTATCTGCACGGTCGCATCCGTCGGCGTCGGCGAGGGTCCCAGTCCTGCCGGGCGAGAAGCTGCGCGTCGATGCTTCCGTTGCTTGTGAATCGACCAGCGAAGCGGTGAACACCGAACGAGGGGCTGATGCAGGCCAGGCGTACCTACGTTCGCGTCGACGCCTCTTCCTGAGGCGGCGCGGTCGACGCCCGTACGACGAGTTCCGTGGCGAGTTCGATGTGGTGGGACTCGACCCGCTCGCCGTTCGCGAGGCGCAGCGCGGTGCGCAGCGCGACGCCGCCCATCTCGCGCAGTGGCTGGCGCACGGTGGTCAGCGGCGGTGACGCCATCCGGGCCAGGTGTGTGTCGTCGAAGCCCACCACGCTCAGGTCCTCGGGGATGCGCAGGCCGCACGTTCGGGCAGCCTCGATGGCGCCGAGGGCGATCTCGTCGTTGCCCGCGAAGATCGCCGTCGGTGGTTCGTCCAGTCCAAGGAACGCGGTGGCGCCGAGCAGGCCGGCTCGGTGCGTGAACGCTCCGTGCCGGACGTAGGTGTTGGGCGTCGGGGCGCCCGCTGCCTCCAGGGCGGCGCGGTAGCCGTGCATGCGGGCCTGGTTGCACACGGCCATGGTCGGTCCGCCGAGATAGCCGACGCGGCGGTGGCCGAGACGGAGCAGATGCCCGGTCGCGGCCAGGCCGCCGGCGAAGTTCGTCGCTCCGACGCTGTGAACCTGGCTGTGCGGCAGGTGGAGCGGGTCGAGGACCACCAGCGGAAGTCCGGCCTTGGCCAGCTGCTTCACATGTGCGGAGGTGTACATGCTGGTGACCGCGATGAGAGCGTGCCGCCCCGCCGACACCAGGTCCCGCGCCCAGTGCGGGGCGGGTGATGACTTGCTGATCACGACCGAGGTGCCCAGTTCGGCGGCGGCTTCGATGATGCCCTCAAGGGCTTCGACCGAGTACGTCTTGAGGTCGTTGTTGAACTGCACCTCGATCGTCGGGTTCTTCGCGGCCTCGCTGTGCCGGAACACCGGGGCCAGGTAGTCGTGCTCGCGAAGCAGCACCTGCACCCGGGCACGGGTCCCCGGCGCCACGTCGCTGCGGTCGTTGACCACTTTGGACACGGTCGCGACGGAGACCCCCGCCTCGCGGGCGATGGTCGCCAGGGTGGTGCGTCTAGCGTGCGGTGGCATCGGCTTCTTCCAGGGTTACGTCCACTCCGGGGTGACGTCCACCGGTGTGGTGAACCGCCGGTCGTGGCCGACCTCCCGGGTGGGGCCCGTCAACCGTACGGTAGCCCGGCAGGGCAGCTCCTGCGACGAGGTGCCGACCTGCACGTCGACCTCGCCGGGTTCGACGATCCGGGTGAGATCGCGTCCGGTGAACGCGGTCCGGTCGGCGTGCACCCGGAAGTTCACGCGCGCACTCGCCCCCGGATCGAGGTCGACCTGCGTGAAGCCGGTCAACTGCCGTACGGGTCGCGTGACTTGGGCGACGGTGTCGCGCAGATACAGCTGGACGACCTCGCGCCCCGACCTGGCACCCGTGTTGCGCACAAGCACCGACACCGTGAACTCCCCGTCGGTGGGGATGTCGTGCGCGCTCACGCGCAGGTCCCCGATCTCGAACGTGGTGTACGACCTGCCGAATCCGAAGGGGAACAGCGGCGTCGGGTCGACGCTGCTGATGCCCTGCGTGTGTGCGCCGAGCGGCGGCTGCAGATACGTGCCGGGCTGTCCGCCCCGGCGGCGCGGAATCTGCACCGGCAGCCGGCCCGCCGGCTGGACGCGCCCGGTCAGCACACCCGCGATCGCCGCCGCACCCTCTTGTCCCGGCATGAACGCCTGGACGAGGCCGGCCGCCCGGGGATGCACCTCGCCGAGCGCGTACGGGCGACCGGACAGCACGACCACGACCACGGGCGTCCCGGTGGCGAACAGCTCCGCGAGCAACTCGGCCTGAACACCCGGCAGTTGTAGGTCCTCCACGTCGCAACCCTCGCCGGACGTGCCTGCTCCGAACAGACCCGCGCGGTCGCCCACCACCGCGATGCACAGCTCCGCCTCGCGGGCCGCGGCCACCGCCGCGGCGAAGCCGGACCGGCCCTCCTCGCGCACGTCGCACCCCGGCTCGAAGACGATCTCGGAGTCCGGGAGTTCGCCGCGCAGCGCGTCCACGACCGTCGGCGCGGAGATGCCGAGCGGCAGACCGGGGTGGCGGGGCAGAACGTGGTTCGGGAAGGCGTAACAGCCCATGAGGGTGCGCGAGTCGGCCGCGCACGGCCCCACCACGGCGATTCGCCCCGGCGCCGCACGCCCCGCATCCGCGTCGAGGAGCGGCAGCGCGCTGCCCTCGTCGAGCAGCACGACGGATCGCTCGGCCAACTCCCGCGCAAGGGCCCGGTTGTCCGGTGAGTCCAGGTCCGTTGCCGCGGCCGAGGCGACCGAACCCTCGGGCGTCCAACCGGGATCGAGAAGGCCGAGCTCGACCTTCTGGGTCAGCAGCCGGCGCACCGCCCGGTCGAGCAGGGACTCGGCAAGCTCGCCACGACGGACCCGTTCCTCCAGGTGCCGGCCGAACGTGAGGGTGTCCGGCAGCTCCACGTCGATGCCCGCGCCGAGCGCCATCACGCCCGCCTCGCCGAAGTCGGCCGCGACCCCGTGCAGGCCGGAGAGGAACGCCAGCGACCCGTAGTCGGAGACGACCGTGCCGGTGAACTGCCACTCTTCGCGCAGCAGTTGGGTCAGGAGCCAGGGGTCGGCTCCGGCCGGTACTCCGTCGATGTCGGAATAGGAGTTCATCACGGAGCGGGCACCGCCCACCGCGATCGCCGTCTCGAACGGTGGCAGGATGACATCCATCAGTTCGCGTCGGCCGATCGGTACGGGGCCGTGGTTGCGGGCGCCGCGGGCGGCCGAGTACCCGGCGAAGTGCTTCAGGGTGGTGATGACACCCGCGCCCTCCACCCCGCTGACGTACGCGGCACCGAGCATCGACACCAGGTACGGGTCCTCGCCCATGGTCTCCTCGACCCGGCCCCACCGGTAGTCCCGCACCACGTCCAGGACCGGTGCGAGCCCCTGGTGCACTCCGACCGCCCGCATGTCCCTCCCGATCGCCCCGCCGAGGCGGTGCACCAGGTCCGGGTCGAAGGCCGCCGCCCACGCAAGCGGAGCGGGGTAGACGGTGGCGCCGTAGGTGTTGAACCCGGTGAGGCACTCCTCGTGGGCCAGGGCCGGGATGCCGAGCCGGGAGCTCTTGACGACCGCGTGCTGCTGCGCGACAAGCAGGTCCGCGCCCTTCTGTACGCTCACCGGACGGCTGCCGTACACCCGCGTGAGGTGGCCGAGCCCGTCCTGCGCCGCCTCCTCGAGCGGAACCCGCCCCGCCTCCTCGAACACGGCCTCCAAAGGGGCCACTTGAGGTCGCTCGGCCTTCCCGTCACCGGCCTTCCCGTCACCGGTGTCGCCGTCGTCGGCCGCTTTGCGCCCCACGAAGTTGCCGAGCCAGCGGCTGCCGAGCTGTGCGACCTTCTCCGTCACCGTCATCTCGGCGAGCAGTGCGTCGACCCGGTCGGACACGGGCAGCACCGGGTCCTGCCAGCGCGGCAAGACCTGCCCTTTCCCGGCAAGTGAATCAGCTGCGGACATGCGCATCCTCCTCTGTCCTCAGCCGCAGCGTGTCGAAACATTTTCGATGTCTGTCGCGGCTTCTGTGTGCGTCGTGTCTGCCGGACGCTACGCACAAGTGCCTTGCCCCACAACGTTATTGCGCATGCCTTGACACCCCCGTGCCCGCTACCTAATTTGCACTCACAGAGCTAAACGCTGGTTGGATTTCGAAAAGTTTTCACGGTGGCTCATGAGCTGCCGACGGCTCCCGAGTGCGGAGAACAGATATGGAAATCCCCCTCTCACGACGTCCCGTCTCAAGACGGACCGCCCTCGGCATCGCCGCCGGCGTCCCGCTCTCCGCGGCGCTCGCGGCCTGCGGCTCCTCAGGGCCCAGCAAGAACGGTGCCGGCGGCAAGGGAGCCACTTACTGGTACCTGAGCGGCCAGCCCGACGAGGGCGTCAGGGCCGATACGGTGGCGGCCTTCAACAAGTCCCACCCCAAGAGCCAGATCGCCGGCACCGCCTTCCAGAACGACGCGTTCAAGACGAAGATCAAGACCGCCATCGGCGCCGGGAAGGCGCCCACCATCATCAAGAGCTGGGGCGGCGGGACGCTGCGCAGCTACGTGGCGGCGAGCCAGGTCGAGGATCTGACCCCGTGGTTCGAGCAGCACCCCGAGGTCAAGAAGACCCTGTTCCCCACCTCGTTCCCCGCGGCGACCGTCAAGGGCAAGATCTACGCGATGCCCGTCGAGCGGGTGCAGCCCATCTTCCTCTACTACAACAAGAAGGTCTTCGAAAAGGCCGGTGTGAGGCCGCCGCAGTCGTGGGACGACATCATGTCCCTGGTTCCCAAGTTCAACGCCAAGGGCATTGCCCCGTTCTCGCTCGGCGGGCAGTCCCGGTGGACGAACATGATGTGGCTGGAGTTCCTCTTCGACCGCATCGGCGGCCCCGAGGTGTTCCAGGCCATCTTCGACGGCGAGAAGAACGCCTGGTCCGACCCCGCCGCCATCAAGGCCCTTGGCATGGTGCAGGACCTGGTCAAGGCCAAGGGTTTCGTCAAGGGCTTCTCGTCGATCACCGCGGACTCCAATGCCGACCAGGCGCTCCTGTACACCGGCAAGGCCGCGATGATGCTGCACGGCTCCTGGTCGTACGGCATCCAGAAGCACGACGGCGGTGACTTCGTCTCCAGCGGCGGCCTGGGCTACATGAACTTCCCGTCCGTCGCGGGCGGCAAGGGCGATCCGAGCAATACCGTCGGCAACCCCGGCGAGTACCTGTCCATCTCCTCGAAGGCCAGCGCGGAGGAGAAGAAGATCGCCAAGGAGTTCTTCGCCAAGGGCATGCTGCAGGATGCCGAAGTGAAGGCGTGGATCGACGGCGGCGGCGTTCCGGTCAAGGTGGGCACGGAGAAACTGCTCGCCGCTTCCAAGGACGCCGATTTCCTGCAGTTCACGTACGACATTGCCACCAAGGCCAAGACGTTCAGCCAGTCCTGGGACCAGGCGCTCAGCCCGACGGCGGCGGAGACGCTGCTCGACAACATCGCCAAGCTGTTCCAACTGTCCATCTCGCCCAAGCAGTTCGCCACCAACATGAACAAGGTCATCGGTACATGACCTCGCTCACCGCCCACCCGCCGCGTCGCGGTCGGCGCAGCATCCTGCCGTGGCTGACCGCGCCGGCGCTGGTGGTCTTCGTCGGCTTCGCCGTCATCCCGCTCGTCGGCGTCTTCGCCCTGTCCTTCACCACGTGGGACGGCATCGGCGCCATCCACCCCTCGGGTCTGACCAGTTGGCGGTCCGTGCTCAGCAACCCCGGCCTGCCGCACGCGGTGTTGGTGACGTTCGGGGTGATGATCGCGTCCTGGGCGTTCCAGACGCCGATCAGTATTCTGCTCGGTACGTTCATGGCGGGACGCCAGCGCTACCGGGCGCTGCTCGGAGTGGTGTACTTCATCCCGCTGATGCTCAGCTCAGCCGCGATCGCCGTCGCGTACAAGGCACTGCTCAACCCGACATTCGGGCTCGGCGCGGGACTTGGCGTCGACTGGCTCAGCAAGGACTGGCTGGGACGGCCCGGACTCGCCTTCGGCGTCGTCATCTTCATCGTCTCCTGGCAGTTCGTCCCCTTCCACTCGCTGATCTACCAGGGTGGTGTGCAGCAGATTCCGAAGTCCCTTTACGAGGCGGCCCAGTTGGACGGCGCCGGGCGGATCCGGCAGTTCTTCAGCATCACGCTGCCCCAGCTGAAATACACCATCATCACGTCGTCGACGCTGATGGTGGTCGGATCGCTGACCTTCTTCGACCTGATCTACGTCCTGACCGAGGGAGGACCAGGAGACGCCACCCGGGTCCTCGCGCTCGACATGTACAAGCGGGGCTTCCAGGCCAACCTGATGGGTCCGGCCAGTGCCATCGCGGTCATCCTCGTCCTGGTGGGTCTCGCCTTCGCCCTGCTGCTGCGCCGGCTCGGCGGCAGGGATGCCGCCGCGAGCCAGCTCGAGGGAGCCTGACGTGACGACCACACTGACCAAGGCACAGCGTCAGGAAGAGACCGCCCGTCGCGAGCGGCGCCCCCGCCCAGCCACTCAGCGCCGCAACTGGCTCGGCGGCCTGGCCGGCTGGTTCTGGCTCGTCATAGTCGCCGTTCCCCTGTACTGGACGCTCATCACCAGCTTCAAGGCCCAGAGCACCTACTACGCGAGCAACCCGCTGGTCCCGTCCGGCGACCCCACTCTCGACAACTACCGCCTCGTCCTCGAAAACGACTTCGTCGGCTACTTCGTCAACAGCGTCGTGGTCACCGTCGGCGCGGTGGTGCCGGCGGTTGCGATCTCCTTCATGGCCGCCTACGCGATCGTGCGCGGCGGCCGCGCCCGCTACCTGCGCGCGGTCAACGGCCTGTTCCTCATGGGCCTGGCCATCCCGCTGCAGGCGACGGTGATCCCGGTGTACCTGATCATCATCAGGCTGCATCTGTACGACAGCCTGCTGGCGCTGATCCTTCCGTCGATCGCCTTCGCCATCCCACTGTCCGTGCTCGTCCTCGCCAACTTCATCCGGGACGTGCCCAAGGAACTGTTCGACTCGATGCGGGTCGACGGCGCCACCGAGTGGGGCACCCTGTGGCGCCTCGCGGCCCCGCTCACCCGCCCCGCCATCATGACCGTGAGCATCTTCAACGCGCTGACCATCTGGAACGGATTCCTGCTCCCGCTGATCCTCACGCAGAGCCCCGACATGCGGACCCTGCCGCTGGCCCTGTGGACCTTCCAAAGCGGCGAGCACGGCGTCAACGTCCCCGCCGTTCTCGCCTCTGTCGTCCTCACCACGCTGCCGCTCCTGATCCTGTACGCGTTCGGCCGCCGGCAGTTGCTCAGCGGCCTGACGGCCGGGTTCGGCAGGTGACTGGGCCGGATGTGCTCGGACGCGCCTGGCGCGGTGGCGTCCGAGCGGATCCGGCGGCTATTGGCCGAGCGCGAGGACGTTCACATCCGTACGGGTCTGTGACGGCCCGTGGGCCCTTCCCCACGGAACAGGCCGCTCTGAAGTGTGTCTACCTGGCCGTGTCATGAGCCTGGATCCCACCGGCACCGGACGCAAACGCTGGACCATGCGCTGGAAGGCCGCGCTCCAAGCCTTCGACATCACCTTCGACGGCCGACTCACCGCCGGTCGCAGCTAGATCAACCCGACCGAGTTCCACCGATCGCTACACAGACCCGGGCTGGGGTATCAGGAGCCTGGCGCGCCACACCGCGGTGGACGCCCGGCCGGTGTCCGGCGCGGCAGCCGCCGTGCGTGCCTGCTGCAACTGGTCAGCGGCGGCGTTCGCGAGCAGTGCCACGTCGGAGGTGACGGCGAAGAACGCGCCCCGGCGGCCAGCCAGTCGGGCAGGTGGGCGGCAGAGCCCATTACTCCGGCGGGAGACGTCTCGGCGCGGGCCGCACGGATCGCTGCGCAGGATGCCGCGACGACATCGGGGTGACCGGGGTTGCCCGCGTGGCCCATGGACGCGGCCAGGTCGGAGGGGCCGAGCAGGACGGCGTCGGCTCCGGGAGTACGGGCGATGGCGGCGGCGTTCTTCACAGCGGTCGCCGACTCGATCTGCACGATCACACCTGTCGTGGTGTCGGCGGCGGCTTGGTAGTCCTCGAACCGGCGCCACCGTGAGGAACGCCCGAGGCCGCTGCCCATGCCGCGGATGCCGTGCGGCGGATAGCGGGTCGCGGCGACAGCTGCGGCGGCGTCCTCGGCCGTGTCGATCATTGGGATGAGGAGGGTACGGGCGTCGATCTCCAGGTATCGCTTGACGGTGACGGGGTCCGCGGACGGCAGGCGCACCACGGCCTCGGTCCGGGGGCGGCCGGCGGGCAGGCTCGCTGCGGCGCTGTCGATCGCCTGGAGTTCGCGGAGCACGGAGCGCACGTCGTTGGGGGCGTGTTCGGCGTCGATGAGCAGCCAGTCGTAGCCGATGCCCGCGAGGATCTCCGCCGGGTACGCGTCGGCGAGCGCCAGCCAGAGGCCGACCTGTCGTTCACCGGCCCGCAGGCGGTGCAGGAAGGTGTTCGTGGGGGTGGGGTGGGTGTGCGTCCTGAGAGTGGAGTCGGCCCTGCTGGCCGCGCTCGGCGACGACCGGCTCAAGGTTCTGGAAGCCTTGTCGCTGCTCGTGCGGTCGATGGAGTCGAGGCTCGCGATTGCCTCGAAGGAGGCACCGGCGGGTGAGTTCGCGGGAGGACTCGGCGGCCCGGAGTCCTTCATCGCGGGTGGGGAGTGTGGGTGCGCATCTTGATTTCCCGGGGCCGCGGCGAGATCGCGTGAGAGGCGCCGGCAGCCGGAGCGCTCACGAGCGCGCTACATGCCCTTGACCTGACGTGGAGGTGCCAGTTCGGGCTTCCGATAGGAGTCGGAAGCCCGAACCGGCCGGGAAGGGCTGCTACTTCGCTGCGAGTTCGGGGGCGTCGCCCCGACCGGTGGCGGAGGGCTCGGCCGGGGACCGAGTGGGGGTGCGGTGGGGGCGGACGCCGATCATGCCGACGGCGGTAAGGACCGCGGCCAGGGCGGCCGCGGTGCCGCAGATGAGGAAGGCGGTGCTGAAGCCGCTGCCCAGCGCGTCGAGGGCGAGGCCGTGCGCTGCCGACCCCGGAGCGCCGTGCGGCAGGCTGTTCACGGCGATGGGTCCCCCCTCCGCGGCGATCCCGCGCGCGGCTCCCAGCTGCTCCGCCGGCAGGTCCGCGACGTTCAGTTTCGACGCGAACGCCGTTCCCGCGTTGCTGAGGGCGACCGAGGTGACGACGACCGGGCCGAGCGCGAAGCCCAGATCGCGGAGCATGTTGGTCGTGGCGCTCGCCATGCCCGCCAGCCGCGGGGGCACGCTGTCCAGCGCCACGGCCGTCACCGAACTCACGCACAGAGCGAAGCCGACACCGATCAGCAGTGCGGGCGCGACGAACGGGGTCAGGCCGAGGTCGGTGATATCGAGCCGGGTGCACAGGAGGCAGCCGACGGCCATCAGGACGAAGCCCGAGGTCAGCAGCCAGGTCGGGGCGACCCGGTGCAACAGCCGGGAGACGACCGGTATGAGGACGAACGCGGGCCCTTGCAGTAGCAGGAACGGGATGGCGACGCGAAGCGGGTCCTGGTGCTGCACCGGTCCGAGCCACATGGCCGTCGCGAAGCATGCGCCGAGAAAGGCGAGCATGCCGATGACCGCGACGACGGACGCCACCGTGAAGGCCCGGTTCCGGAACAGGGTCAGGTCGAAGATCGGGGACTTGGCGCCCAGTTCGACCAGGACGAAGCCTGCGAGGAAGCAGAGCCCGAGGACGGCGGACATGATGACAGGGAGGGTTGCCCACCCCGACTCGGGTCCCTCGACGGCCGCGTACAGCACCAGGATGAGGCCGATGGCGAAGGTGATCTGGCCCGGTATGTCGAGCTCGCGGCCCTCGGGCGATCGGGACTCGGAGGTCAGCGCAAGCGTGAGCGCGATGCTCAGCACGGCGACCGCGACGAGCACCCAGAAGGAGCCACGCCAGGAGCCGACCTTGGCGAACGCCCCGCCGAGGAAGGGCGAGACGGCGGCGCCCGCGGAGAGGAACCCGCTCCACAGAGCGACGGCGTGAGCGCGTTCCCGGGCGTTGCGGGTGACCGACACGAGCATGGTGAGCGAGCCGGGGAACAAGGCGCCGGCGCCGAGACCGTTCAGCGCGGCACCGATCCAGAGGACCTGCACGTTGGGCGCGACCGCGGCCACGGTACTGCCGATGGCAACGAGGCCCGCTCCCGCGGAGATCAGCTTCTTGCGGCCGAACAGGTCGCCGAGCACGCCGAAGGTGAATTCGAAGCAGACCACCGCGACCATGAAAGCCGCGGTGATCCAGGTCAGTTGGGAGCCGTGGGTGTTCAGGTCCTCCTGGAAGAGTCCGAGGAGGGACACCGGCAGTGCGTTGGCTACCTGCGCCACGAACACCGCACAGCAGGTGGCAGCCAGCGTCCCCGCGTAGCCCGCCTTCCGGGCCGCCCCCGCTGTGGGGCTGTGGGACGTCGTCGTCCCGTTGTTGCCAGTCATTACTTCTCCCTGACTGTGAAGGTGAAGTGCCCCGCCGTCGGGCGGGGCCGCTTCGGCCGACTGCCGAAGCGAGGAGAGCGTGAGAGTTGCGGTCGCTCACCGTTCTCGCCGGGACCCGGGCGCGCCGACGGGCTTCTCGTCGAGCGCTGCGGGCCTGTCCTGGAGGGGCAGGTGTGGCGAGCCGCTGTCGTACTCGAGGTGGAGGGGCACGGCAGGAGTCAGGCGCGGTGTCGTGGAGAATGGCATCTCGCTTTACGTCGCGTCAATAAAATGTTCGCTGTTTAAGCAAAATGTTCACAGCGTAAGGGTCGGGCTGCTTCGGCGGGGCGACACCTGTTCCGGCGGCGGTGCCGGCAGGGGCTCAGTGCGTCGCGGCCAGGTCCGCCGCCGGCGCGCGTGCCGCGACGCGCAGGGCGACGCCCAGGGCGGCGATCGGCGACCGGAGGCCGCGGGGGTCGTAACGCACGCTGGGCATCGCCCGAGCTCGGTCGTCACCTTCTTCGCACGCCGTCCGTTGCGGTAGTTCTCCCGGCCGCCCTCGGCCCGCTCGCCGGGCTCGTGGCCCGGGTGGGCGGTCAACTCATCTTCGAGCGCGGACTCCAGCACCCGCTTGGTCAGCTGCTGCAGCAGCCCGCCCTCGCCGGTCAGGCTCACCCCGTCGGCCTTCGCCTCGGTGCCACCTGTCACGTCAGTCATCAACTGTCGCTGCCTACACGGGAGTTACACCACTCACCGTACGGACCCCGGGCAGAGGGAGGAGCGAGACGCCGACGCACGGGAAGGCGGCGGCATCATTCTTGCGGAAACCGGCGGCACCCCCTACAGGAGGGCCGACGAGGCAGGAGCCGTGGTCCGAGGCGCCAAGACCTGTCAGGGCATGAACGCCTGGCACGTCGAGGACGAGGGGCAGCGCATCAGTCTGCGAGTCTTGCGAGACCGAGTCGTGGCCTCCGGAGCCTTGTGGCCGCACGCCGTCGCTCGGGCATTGTCTGAGGCTCTCCAGGCCTGAGACGATCGGTAAGACCGTAGGGCTGGACGCGGAGGGGAAGAACATGATTGTTCTGGTGCTGCTATGCATCTTGGCGCTCACCGTCGGTGGGTGTGCATGTGTGGTGTGGGCGGCGCGCGGCGGACCCCGCTGGGTCCGCGGCGTAGCGACAGCAACTCTCGCCGCGGGCGAGCTGGTGCGTCACTCCCAGAAGGACCGACGCCGGAGCTCCACCAGCGGCGGCGGTGACTAGGAACGGTCAAGGTCAACTGGCAACCTGTCAGGATCACCTGTCAGAGGTCAGCTGTGGGGTGGGCCACGTTGGTTGAGGACGAAGAGCACAACTCCCACCGCCCGCACCATGGCATCGCTTGCGTGGTTTCCGGCAAGGCCGGCGTCAGATCGTTCGGGGTGGTCAGGGCAGCAGCCGCGGTCGACGATCCCAAAGCCATTCCGGGGAACGCCGGGCGAACGCCTGCAGGAAGTCGCCAAGAATACCTGCTCCGGGCCCGCTCGCTTCCTTCACTGTGCAAGTCAGGAACCGGCTGTCGAGCTGCCCCGATACCTCGATGATTTCCATCGGGGGGGCGCCCTCGATTTCCTGCAGGCCCTCTTCCGGGGCGGCACGCATGTCGAGTGCGAAAAGGTAGTCATCAATGCGGAGTTGGCGCTCCGAGGCCCACCCCGATTCCAGCACGTTCACCAGCCCCTCCCGCTCCATCAGCATGTTTTCAATGGACTGAGTCGGAGTGGTCATTTTCTCGGCCGCTGCAGGACTCACCCGGCTGCGCTCAACGTTAAGGCGCTGACGGTCACGCGCGGCCACGCGTGAAAGGTCGGTGGCGGTCAGGCGGGTAAGTGCCCGAGGGGTCAGCGGGAACATCGAACGATCGCCTGAAGGGAATGCCGTCACTGTCTACTCTCACTGAAGGGTCAGGATCCATCCCAGGCGCCGTTGAGGCTGTTGCCTCGCGTGAAGAAACTGCAGGCCAGAGCCGAAATGGTAATTCCGGGCGGGACACCGTGGGACGGCGCCGTACCGCGCGCCACCTGCGCTGCCGCTGCGTCCGCCGCCGCGCCGTTCCTGCCGACGGCAGCCGGTCTGCAGCGCTGACACCAGCGGCCGAGCGGTCGGACGACGGCCTCCGTCGCTGTCGTGAAGCGGCATCGACCACGGCCGGCGGGCCGTATGTACCCGTCTGACGGAGCTACTGGGCTGCGTCGAGCCGGATGGGCGGATGGGGCACGGCGGCAGTGAAGTTGTCAGAAGGGCGAGGCGCCGCGATTTCGGGGGCCGCGCGCTCCAGGAGGATCCCGGGCAGGTTGTCCTCGGTGGAGACGAGGACCGCGGCGGAGATGGCCGCGGCCAGCTGGAGCGCCTCGGGGGTGGAGAGCGGCGTCGTGCCCAGCCCGGCCGCCTCCAGCGGGATCAGGGTGTCCACGGTGTGCCACACGCCGGTGTCGATCGTGCCGAGCAGTACGGCCCGAGGCACCTGGGTGAAGTCGGTCTCCACGTACTGCACGCCGTTCGGCGGGAATTGGGCCTCGGTGAGTCGACGGTGGTCGTCGGAAGCCGGGTCGAGGGCCACGCGCAGGGGACCGGTGCGGTGGCCTGCCGTGCTGTCCGTGCGGGAGACCGTGACCAGGGTGCCTGGAGCGTAGTAGGTGCACTCGCCAAGACTGATTGAGCGATGCCCCTGCGTACTGCCGGGCCGGAGCAGGTCATCGGCGGCGCCCGCCGATACGAGGGCGAGGTCGGCCTCTTGGCGGCCCAGCGCCGCCAACCGGCCTTCCGCGCCCCGCTGATGGCCGATGGTGGTGAGGATGCCCGAGTCGGCGAAGACTCGTGCCACCGCCCGGGCGACATGGGTCGCTTCGAGGGGCGCGTTCGGCGGCAGGAGCAGGTGCACGGGGGCGAGGCGGGCCGCCGACCACAGCTTGCCGGTGTCCAGGGCGGTGACGAAGGTGCCCTGGTGTCCCCGGGCCACCAATGCGAGGGCGTGTTCGTCGCGCAGGGTGCGTAGTGCCTTTTGCACGGTCCCGGAGCCCACGCCCAAGGTGTCTTGGTAGTGCGTGGTGGTGGGGAGCCGGCCGCCGGTGCCGACGCGTAGCGCGTCACGGGCGATGGCTGCCGTCGGATCACCGGCTGTGCTGGGGGTCACTGTCATCAGGTCTGCGTGTGCTCTCGCGTATTCCGGTTCCCGCGGCCCGAGTTGACGGGCCACGGGACGGTTGATGGTGGGTCAGCCGAGGAACTTCCCGGCCGCGTCGGCGGACATCCCATCATGGACGACCGCCGCAAGCCCGGACAACACAGCCTCGGGGCTGGGCGCGCGGAACACCCGCCGTCCGAACATCACGCCCCCGCCGCCGGCTCCCACCGCGTCGGCGGCCAGGCGCAGGGTGTCCTCGGGGTCCTCGCCACCCTTGCCGCCGGCGAGGAGCACAGGCGCATAGGTGCTGGAAGTGACTTCCTGCCAGGCCTCGGCCGATCCGGGCCACAGTGCCTTGACGAGGTCGGCGCCGATGTCTGCGGAGATACGGCAGTAGGCGCTCATCACCTTGGCGCTGAGCGCGTCCGGGTCGTCGCCCTCCAGGGCCGAGCGCGGTTCGATGATGACACCGAGGCCGAGGCGTTCGCAGTCGCGCACGATCCGGGCGTTGCGCTCGATCTCCGCTCGCTCCAAGCGGCTGTCGCGCTGGCCGAGGTAGAGGTACGTCATCACCGCGTCGATGCCGGCCGCGGCGACCGACTCCAGGTCGGAGAGCTGGGCGAGCACGCCCTCGCTGCGGCCGTCGGCGCCCGGGGTGTAGACGCCGCGGGCGTGGCTCTTCCAGTCCAGGTGCAGGACGAGGCCCGGCCGGTCGCGCCCGATGAAGGTCGACTCCACGTGCGGCACCATGCCCGGCGTCACCATGATCGCGTCGGCGCCGCGCATCCGGGCGAAGACGGCGCGGATCTCGTCGAGAGTGCGCAGTCCTTCGGTGGGGCCGCTGTTGACGCTGTGCGAGGCGGCCACCACGACGGCCCGTCCGCTCTCGGGGCGCACCAGCCGTCCGAGCCTGATCTTCTTGCCGGTCCGTGCGTCCATGGTGACTCGCTTCCTTGAATATGCAGCTTGCGGAGAATTGCATTTTGAGCCTAGGATCCGGAACGGCGGCTGTCAATCGAGCCGCTCCGGCCCACCGGCGGTGCCGAGACCGACCCGCCCTCAACGAACGCCGGTTCCCGCAACCCAGGAGCTCTCATGGCAGCCCTGTCCACGACTCTGGCCACGCTGACCAGCGTGCTGGGGCCGGAGGCCGTCCGCACCGACGACACGTCCCTCGCCTCCTCCAGTCACGACTCCTGGCCCCTGTCGACCAAGCTCGCCAGGCTGGAGCGGCACGAGCACCGCGGTGACGTGGTGGTCCGTCCCGCCGACGAGGGGCAGATCCGCGCCGTGCTGGCCACCGCGGCACAGCACGACGTTCCCGTCACCGCGCGCGGCCTCGGCTCGTCCGTCACCGGCCAGCCGCTGCCCGTGCGAGGCGGCATCGTCCTCGACCTCTCGGCGCTTCCGGTCTCGCACGAGCTGGACGAGGAAGACCTGGTCGTCACCGCCTCGGCGAGCTGCAACGGCGGCGAGCTGGAGGACGCGCTCCAGGCTCGCGGCTACACCCTCGGTCACTCCCCGCAGTCCCTGTACCGCTCCAGCGTCGGCGGCTGGCTCGCGACACTCGCGACCGGCCAGTTCTCCTCGTACTACGGCGGCATCGAAGACCTGGTGACCGGCTACACCGTCATCCTCGCCACCGGTGAAACACTGCGCCTGACGGCGTCGCCGCGCGCGGCCATGGGCCCGGACCTGCGCCGTCTCTTCCTCGGATCCGAAGGGACGCTGGGCGTGATCACTTCCGTCACCCTCAAGGTGTTCCCGCTGCCCGAGACCCGTCTTCTGGAGACGTACACCCTGCCCTCGGTGGAGGCCGGCGTCGCGGTGATGCGCGCCCAGGCGGCCGCCGGACTGCGCCCGTTCCTGCTGCGCCTGTACGACCCCGTGGAGGCGCGCCACGCACTGCAGGACGAGACCGTCGACACCGCCGTGATGTTCGCCGGGACGCAAGGGCCGAACGATGTCGCCCGCGCCGAACTCGACGCCCTGGGCCGCATCGCCGCCGAGTACGGCGGTACCCCCACCGGACCCGAAGGGGCCCAGAAGTGGATGGGACGCCGCTTCGACTTCTCCTCCGTGGAGACGCTGCTGGACCAGGAGGGCGGATTCGCCGAGACCATCGAGGTCGCCCACACCTGGCGCGGCATCCTGCCCCTGTACCACGCGCTGGCCGAGGCGCTGGCCCCGCTCGCCGACGAGGTCCTGGGCCACTTCTCCCACGTGTACACCCAGGGCACCTCCCTGTACCTCATCCTGCGCGGCCACGCGGAATCCGACAGCGCCGCGGTGGAGCGGCTCCGTGAGATCTGGGCGACGGCGATGCACGTGGCCCTCGAGCACGGCGCCGAACTCTCGCACCACCACGGCGGGGGACTTGCACGCTCCCCGTACACCCGGCAGTCCCTCGGCGCGAGCCACCTCCTGCTGCGCCGGCTCAAGAACACCCTCGACCCGGATGGCGTCCTCAACCCCGGCAAGCTCGGACTGAACTGACGCCGTATCCGCTCTTCCCACCCCGCCGCCGCTACACCGGCGGGCCCGCACCCCGACGCGTGAGGAGGCCCGGAAACAATGTGGTTTCTCGGCATCGACATCGGCACCACCCACCTCAAGACGGTCGGCGTCACGGACGAGGGAGCCGTCCTGCCCGCGGGCCGCATCCGTACCCCCACCGTCACCCGTGACGGGCTCACCTTCCACGATGCCGAGGAGGTGTGGACCCGCACCCGAGAACTCGTCACCCGATACGCGGCCACCACCGCACACCCCCACGGAGCGCTCGCCGGGGTGTGCGTCGCCAGCTTCGGACAAGAAGAGGCCGTGCCGGTGGACACGCGTGGGCAGGCGCTCCATCCGTCTCTGGCGTGGTGGCAGAACCCGCCGCGGACCGCTCTGACACCGGACACCGCCGAACTCCTCGACTCCTACGAGCACTACACGGCGACCGGCATGCGCCACCGCCCCGCCCAGACTCCCGAACGCACTGCACACCTGCGGGCCGAACAACCGGAGGTATGGCGCTCCACGGCCCGCTGGGTGGACTTCGGCAGCCTTGCCGTGCACCGGATGACCGGTCGCTGGACATCGGCCGCCGCCCAGCTCACGCACAGCCAGTGCTTCGACCTGGTCACACTGGAGCCACTGCCCGACGTCATGCACCGCCTGGGCCTCACTCCGACGATGTTCCCCGAGCCGCTGCCGGTGGGGGCCATCGCCGGCGCCCTGCGACCCGACGTACTACCCGGAGTGACACTTGCGGGCGAGGTCCCCGTTGTCATCGGCGGCCACGACCAGGTCGTCGCCGCCCACGGTGTGCACCGCGACAGCGGGGCCCGCGTACTGGACTCGATCGGCACCTCGGAGTACCTGATGGTCGCCTCCGACAGCTACGCGCCCGAGCGCCGCGCCTGGGATCTCGGCATCGACCACAGCCGCTCCTGGTCGGCCCAGGGGTACCTCCTGGGCAGCGCCACTCCGACCGGCAAGCTGGTCCAGCTGCTCGCCGACCTGTTCTACGACGGCGACTTCGACGCCCTCTTCGTCGCCCTGGCCACCCAACCCCCGGGTCCCGACACCGCGTTGCACGTCGACCTCGCCGGCCCGGACACCTCGGACGAGGGCCTGCTCAGCATTTCCGGGCTCGCTCCCGGTCTGCGCGCCGCCGATCTCGTCCGCCACGCCCTGGACCGGGTCGCCGACCACACCCACACCGTCCTGGGCGAGATGTGCGCCCTGGCCGGCATCCAGCCGGACACCGTGGCGCTCGCCGGATCACTGTGGCGCCGCCCTGAGATGGCCGCCCACCGTCAGGCGCGGTGGGGCATCGACCTGGACGTGCGCACGGTGCCCGAGCCGGTGGCGGAGTCCGCCGCACGCATCGCCCTGGACGCCGTACTGCCCGGCGCGGCAGGCGCACCACCCCTGAACTCCGCCGAGAACAAGGAAGTCGGCCCGCAGTGAACACCGTCATCGCCATCGCCTCCGTCAACCCCGCGATCGAACGGCTCCTCGTCGTCGACCGCAACCAGCCCGGCAGCGTGCACCGCCTCGCCCGGAGCGAGACTCTCGCCGGCGGCAAAGGGGTCAACGTGGCACGGGTCCTCGCGAGCCTCGCCACCGACCCGCCGGTCACTCCCGCCGCGCACCCGACGCCGCACCTGTTCGGATTCGCGGGCGGACCCACCGGACAGCTGCTGCGCGACCTCCTCGACACCGAGGAACTCGCCGCCGGCCTCGTCACCACCCGCGGCGCCACCCGGGTCAACGAGGTCCTCGTCGACCTCGCCGACCCGGAGGGCGCGACGGTGTACAACGCCACGGGCGCGGAGATCGACCAGGGTGAACTCGCGGCCCTGGAGGCGGTGTTCGTACGGGCAGCCAACGACGCCGCGGCGCTGGTCTGCACCGGCAGCCTGCCCCCAGGCGCCCCGTACGACCTGTACGCACAGTGGACCGCGAAAGCACCTGGACACGTACTGACTGTCCTCGACGCCCATGGCCCGGCCCTCGCCGCCGGGATCCGCGCCTGCCCGGACGTCGTGAAGGTCAACGCCGAGGAACTCGCCGCCGTGTCCGACGCAGGCAGCTCGGCGCTCGCCGCCGCTCGAATCTGGCGGGACCGTGGCACCGGATGCGTCATCGTCACCGACGGACCGCGCCCCACGCTGGCACTCACCCCCGACGGTACGTACGAGGTGACCGCCCCCGACGTCCCGACCCGCAGCGCGGTGGGTTCCGGCGACGCGTTCTGCGCCGGGCTCGTGCACAGCCTGCTCACCGCCGCCGACCGCGGCTGGGGACGTCATCTGCGCGTCGCCGCCGCCTGCGGTGCCTCCAATGCGGCCTCACTCACCGCGGGACTGTCCAGCGACCATCCCGTCCGCTCCCTCTACGACCGGGTCACCGTCCGCCGCATCGACGACTGACCTGCGCACGCGGCGAGCACCCACGCCACATGTGACACCGACAACCACCCCAGGGCCGTTGCGGCCCTCCAGGACGGAGGTCCTGATGGACAGTACATCCTCCCCGGCCGGCTCCACCACGGCTCGGGGCACCGGCTCCATCGACGGTCCCCGCCGCCGAAACGGGCGCGGACACATGGCCAACGTCGTCGTCATCACCATGGTCACCGCCGTCGGTGGATTCCTGTTCGGCTTCGACAACGGCGCCATCTCGGGCGCCACCGGCTTCATCCAGGACCGCTTCCACCTCACCCCCGGCGGCCTGGGCTGGGTGACATCCAGCATCGTCGTCGGCTGCGTCATCGGCGTGGTGATCGCAGGACGCCTCAGCGACGTGGTGGGCCGCAAGAAGGTCATGCTCGGCACGGCCCTCGTGTTCCTCGTCGGCGCCTGCGGCGAGGCACTCGCCCCGACCTCCGGATGGCTGGTGTTCTTCCGCATCCTGGTCGGCATCGGGATCGGCACCGAGACAACAGTGGCCCCGCTCTACATCGCCGAGGTCGCCCCCGCCGCCGTCCGCGGACGCCTCGTCTCGTTCAACCAGTTCTTCAACACCATCGGCAACCTGGTGGTCTTCGCCGTCAGCGCGGTCATCGCGCACGTCAACAGCGAAGCGTGGAACATCGATCAGGGATGGCGCTGGATATTCGCCCTCGGAGTGATCCCCGCGGTCGCCTTCTTCCTGATGCTCTTCCTGGTGCCCGAAAGTCCGCGCTGGCTGGCCCGAAAGGGCCGCAGTGACGAGGCGTTGACCGTCCTGGAACACGTCAACGCCACGCCGGAGGACGCCCGTTCGGAACTGACCGCCATCGAGGGCGCACTCTCCCAGGAACACGCCGGACTGCGCGAGCTGCTGGCACCGGCACTGCGCCGCATGCTCGTCGTCGGGGTCGGCGTGGCACTCTTCCAGCAGATCACCGGCATCAACGCGATCTTCTACTACGCCCCCGAGGTGTTCCGCACCGCCGGCTTCGGCTCCGACGGCGCCATGATGAGTACCGTCCTGATCGGCGTCGTCCTGGTCGTGGCGACCCTGGTGTCCATGCGCCTCATCGACCGGGTGGGCCGCCGCGCACTGCTGCTGGTCGGCTCCACCGCGATGACGGTGCTGCTCGCCGGTACCGGGATGGTCTTCCGTGCCGCCCACCCGAACGCCGCCCTGCTTCTCGTTCTGATCCTCGCCTACGTGGGGTTCTTCGCGGTCTCCTTCGGCACCGTCGCCTACGTGATCATCTCGGAGATCTTTCCCACCCGGGTCCGCGGCGTCGCCGCCTCCGTGGCGACCTTCGCGCTCTGGGGCGGCAACTACCTGGTCTCGCAGTTCTTCCCCGTCCTCGTCGACGGTATCGGGGCCTCCGGAACCTTCTTCCTCTTCGCCGGCATCTGCCTGCTCGCCCTGGTCTTCACGGCGACGCTCGTCCCCGAGACGCGAGGCCGGAGCCTCGAGGACTTGGCGCCCACCGGGTGACCAGCAACAGCTCGCAGAGCGCGGGGCCTTGGACGACTGGTGCCGTCCCCGCCCGAAGGCTCAGGAGCAGCTACGTCGGGCAGCGGTGGCAACGCGCCGAGGTCGAGTGGGATCCCCGCGAGCACGGCCGCCGAGCTGTGTCCCGGCTCCCGGTTGCAGGGTCTCGGCGGCGGGCGGCAGGTGCCACCAGCCCCACGGCCCGACCTCGGTCACCGCTCCACCGAGTGGACCCAGGAGGACGGACGTGTCCAGGCGCATGGTCTCGCCTGGATCCAACTCGGCGTAGGGTCCGAAAACTTCGCACTCCGCGATGCGCTGCGTCGGCTGCAGCTCGCCCAGGGGATACCCCAGCCTGGGGTGATCCATCCGGATGCTGCGGGGAACCCGGTCTTGCCGACAACGTCCTGGGCCGGTACATGCGCCAGGCGGGGCCCGTGCCGCTCGACCTTAGGGTTGCCGGTTCCGGCCACCAGCTGCGTCGCCGTCGGCCCGGAGCCGTCGAGGCCGACCACCTGCCCCACGGTTTGGGTTCCAGCTATGGTGGCTAACTGGAGGCGTGGGTGGTGTCGTTCTCGGAGAGTGGTTCTACTCGACCGGCGTGCGGTAACGCAGTGCTGAGTGGCGCCGCTGTCGGTTGTGGCAGACCTCGATGTACTCGAAGACCCCGTTCGCCAACTCGTCCCGGGCTTCGACCGCTTGCGGTTCAACAGCTCGATCTGCATCGAGGACCAGAACGACTCCATCATCGCGTTGTCCAGACCGTCTCCGACCGCACCAATTGATGGCAAGGGTGCGAACTCAGCGGGGTAGGCACGGGGCATGTCCGGCGGGCGGTCCAGGCCCACCGGACCTGGTTCCGGCAGACGGTCCTGAACCTCGCGACCGCTGCGGGCTGCACCGACAGCGAGCACACCACCGCGGTGCTGATCCTCCTGCGGGACGGTGCGATGGCTGGGGGAGACCTGGATGATCCGCAATCGGTGCGTGAGCACTGATGCGGACTGTCTCCGCCCTCCTTGAGGACGGGCGCAAAGCCCGGTAGTGGGGGCGGTGTCCGCCGCTCCGGTCCCTACGTCACCCTTCCGTTCGCCCCAACCGGCAGGTCGGAAAATGCGGCAGCCGTGGAACGAACTCAGTGCCTTCCTGCGCGCGAACCGCGCCCGCACCGAACCGACCGACGTGGGTCTGCTCGCCGGTGGTGGCAGCCGAAGAGTCAAGGGCCTGCGGCGGGAAGAGGTGGCTGTGCTCGCCGGCGTGAGCGTCGACCACTACGCGCGCCTGGAACAGGGGCGCGAGCGCCACCCCTCACCGCAGGTGGTCGACGCGGTGGGGCGGGTGATGCGCCTGACGCCGGACGCAGGGACCCATCTCTTCCGGCTGGCGGGCCTTCACCCCGCGCTCACCTCGGCCGGGGGCCGTGACCTGGCCCATCCTTCTCTGCTGAACCTGCTGGACGCCTTTCCCGCAGCCGCCGCCTATGTGCTGAGCCCCGCCTTCGACGTACTCGCGAAGAACGCCGTCGCCACCGCACTTCTCGCACCCTTCGAGGGCACCTCGAACACGGTCCGGGTGCTGTTCCAGCATCCTCGTGCACGAGAGGTCTTCGTCGAGTGGCCCGTCGTGGCGCGCGCCACGGTGCACGCGCTGCGGCTGCACGCGGGCCGGTTCCCCGACGACCCCGGCATCAGCGGTCTCGTGGCGGAAATGTCGCAGGAATCACCGGACTTCCGCGGGGTGTGGCAGGAGAACGAGGTCGAGAGCATGCCCCGGGCGTACAAGGTCTTCGTGCTGCCCGGCGCCGGCCGTATCGAGCTGACGTACCAGACCTTCGACGTCCACGACGCTCCAGGACAGCAGCTCCTGGTCGGCGTTCCCGAGCCCGGCAGCGCGAGCGCCGCGGCGGTCGCGTCCCTCGTGGCGCCCGCCGAGCGTGGCGCGACCATCGCGTGATGTCCTGCCGGCGCCGCGACCGCGGTGTGCGAGAGCTCCGCGCCAGCTCCGACCCACGCGGGGCCGCCCCGCTCACGGCTTCCGGATAGGTTCGTTCCATGATCACCACCTCCGCTCGGCTGCTTCGGTTGGTGTCCTTGTTGTCCAGCAGGCCCACCTGGTCCAATGCGGAGCTGGCGCGACAGCTGGACGTCACCGAGCGCACGGTGCGCCGGGACGTCGACAAGCTGCGTGAGCTCGGCTACGGCGTGGAGTCCGTACCGGGGCCGGGCGGCGGCTACCGCTTCGGCGCGGGCAACCGCATGCCGCCGCTGAACCTGGACGACGACGAGGTGTTCGCCGTAGCCGTGGCGCTCAGGGAAGCCGCACACGGAGCGGCACTGGGTGCCGACCCGGCAGCACTGTCGGCACTGCTGAAGCTGCGGCAGATCCTCCCCACCCGGATGGCGAGGCGGCTGGAGGGGCTCGATGCCACCGTCGAACACACCCCGCGCTGCGAGACCCCCCGGGCGTCCGCCGACGTGCTCCTGCTGCTGGCCTCCGTCTGCCGGGCCTCCGAGCGCACCACACTCACCTACCGCGACATGCATGGCACCACCACGGTCCGGTGCGTCGATCCGTACCGCCTGGTGTACACCGGCGTCCACTGGTACTTCGTGGCCCGCGACGTCGAACGGTCGGCCTGGCGGACGTTCCGTGCGGACCGGGTGGTGGAGGCCGAGTCCACCGGGGAGGTGGTCGAGGTGCCGGACACCCCGGACGCCGCGCAGTTGGTCTCCGACACCATCACCCGCACCGGATATCCCTTCTTCGCCCGCGTCCGGCTTCCGCTGTCCCACGACGACGCCCGGCGCTTGGTGGCACCCATCGTCGCCACCCATGAACCCGACGGGCCGAACGCGACGGTCATCAGCATCGGCGGGTCCGACCCCGACCAGCTCGCCGGTTACCTCCTGAGCCTGCGCACGCCGCTGGAGGTGCTGTCCCCCGCCTCCGTTCGCGAGGCGCTGCTCGCCCGGCTCGACGCTCTGTACCGAGGGAACGAAGCGGGCCGGCAGGGAGCCGACGAGCAGCCGTGACGAGCCGCTCGTGACGACCGGGAGGGTCACGCGGCGACCGGTGGGAGACCAGGACCGTATGTGTCCGGATCTGCTCCTAGCCTGGATGCGAGGCACACAGCACCGAGCGCGTCACCGCTCGGGACGGGCCTTTCCCGCAGTCCCACCTCATTGCCTGTTCATGGGAGCGCATCATGTCAGCCACCCCCCGCCTGCTGATTTACGGAGCCACCGGTTACACCGGGAAGCTCGTCGCCGAGCACGCCAAGGAGTCGGGCCTCGACGTCGTCGTGGCCGGCCGCAACCAGGAGCGCGTCAAGGCACTCGGTGAGGAACTTGGTGTCGACAGCCGGGCATTCACGGTCGATGACCCCGCACTCCTGCGAGACGCGCTCGACGGCATCACCGTGGTCCTGAACGTCGCCGGCCCCTTCCAGCGCACCGCGGGCCCGCTGATGGACGCCTGCATCGACAAGGGTGTGCACTACCTCGACACCACCGCCGAATACGACGTGTTCGCCACCGCGCGTTCCCGGCACGCCGAGGCCGCGGCCGCCGGCGTGATGGTCATGTCCGGCGCCGGCTGGGACGTCGTGCCCAGCGACTGCGTGGCCGCGCATGCCGCGGCACGCGTCGACGAGCCCATCGGTCTGCGCCTGGCGCTCAAGCTCCTCAGCGCGACCCCCGAGGAGTCGGAAGGCTTGAATCTCTTCTCCCGCGGGTCCATCGTCAGCGCCACCGAGGGCATCGGTGACCTGGGCGTGCTGGTCCGCAAGGACGGGGACATCGTCGCGCTGCCGGAGCCCAAGGCCGCTTCGTTCGACTTCGGTGACGACGGTCCGGAAGAGTGCGTATCCGTGTCCATGGGCGACCTGATCACCAGCCACTACGCCACGGGCATCCCCTCGATCGAGGTGTACGTGCAGGTCGGCCGGCCGCTCCCCATCGACCTGGACCTCTCGACGCTGCCCGACGGCCCTACCGCCCAGGAGAGGGAAGTCGGACGCAGCAAGGTCGTGGCCGAGGTCACCGGCCGGGACGGCAGCGTGGTCCGTTCCCTGATCGACACACCGACCGGCTACCGGTTCACCCAGCTTTCCTCCGTGGAGATCGCCCGCCGTGTGTTGGCCGGTTCCTTCACGCCTGGCTTCCAGTCGCCTTCCTCCGCCTACGGGCCCGAACTGGCTCTCGCCGTCGGCGACTCGCAGATCAAGGACCTGTAGGGGACACCCCGGGGCACGGACCTGCTTCACCGAATGGCCTGGGTGTGGCACACCCGCCCTCGCGCAACCTCCCTCTTCGGGGCCCTGTCGGCGAGTGTGGAGTCCACGCCCCACCGCGGACCATCGTCCGCATCCGTAGTTCTGAGACTGCGAGACCCAGAAGGAAACACCATGTCACTCACCTCGTACCGCACCCTCGGCCGCTCCGGGCTCCGCGTGAGCCCTCTGGCCTTCGGCGCCATGAACTTCGACGACGGCAGCTGGGGTTCCGGCCCAGAAACCTCGTTCGGGCTGCTGGACCATTACCTCGACGCCGGCGGCAACTTCGTGGACACCGCCAACATGTACAACAGCGGCGCTTCCGAAGAGACCCTGGGCCGCTACTTCGCCCAGCGTCCCGGCCGCCGTGACCGCGTCGTCCTGGCGACGAAGTTCGGCGGCAGCATGGCGGCCGACGATCCCAACTCCGGCGGTGCCGGCCGCAAGGCGATCCGCGCCCAACTGGACGCGTCTCTGCGCCGGTTGAACACCGACTACATCGACCTTTACTGGATGCACCAGTGGGACCGGCACACTCCCGTCGCGGAGACCCTGTCCACCCTCACCGATCTGGTCCGCGCGGGAAAGATCCACGCCATCGGCCTGTCCAACGCGCCCGCCTGGTGGGTCGCCGAGGCCGCCACCACCGCCCGGCTGCGGGAATGGGAGCCCGTCGCCGCACTCCAGGTGGAGTACTCCCTGCTCGCCCGCAGCGTCGAGGGCGAGACTTTCGGAGCCGCCCGCCGCTTCGGACTCGGCATCACACCATGGAGTCCGCTGGCCAGCGGGGTCCTGACCGGCAAGTACTCGCGCACCGCCACCCAGGTGGCCGGTTCAGGGCGCACCGCGTACGCCGCCTCCTACCTGAGCGAACCGACCTTCGTCCTCCTCGACGCCCTGCAGGAGATCGCCGACAGCCTCGGTACGACAGTGGCAGCGGTGGCGCTCGCCTGGGTGCGGCAGCGCTTCGAGGTGACGTCCACCCTGGTCGGCGCCCGGACACAGGAGCAGCTGGCCGCCAATCTCGCCTCGCTCGACGTCACGCTCACCGACGCGCAGATCACCGAACTGAACAGCCTCACGGCAGTCACCCTCGACTACCCCCACAGCATGATCGAGTCCATGGTCGGCTTCCAGCAGGGTGACACCACGGTCAACGGCCTGTCCGCCAAGGCGTTCGTCCGCTGACCGCCATCAACAGCACTGCGTGACGAGAACGGAACACATCATGGCCGAGACACTTGAGATCACCACGTTGCGCCCGGTCCCGGGCCTCTCCGCCGCCGACTTCGTAAAGGCGAACGCAGACATCGACGCCTACCTGAAGCGACAGTTCGGCTTCCTGTGGCGACGCATCGTCGAGACCGGCGACGGACGCATTATCGACTCTCACGTCCGCGCCACGATCGACCACGACAGCATGGACCGGCAGCTCACCACCGCGCTGCACCACGTCACATGACGGAGAGACCAGCATGCCGTTCGCCGACGAACTCATCAGCCGCCACACCGTGCAGAACCTCACGCACGCCATCCGGGCCGCCGCTCCGGACGCCACCCTCACGGCACTGCACGCGGCAGCACGGCAGATCGGCCCGCTGCCACTCAGACAGCGCGCCGACCTGCTGCGCGACGCACTGCTGACAGACCTACCGGGCGATTACGGCACACTCGCCCGGACAGTACGAACGGCCCGCGACAATGCACCTCAGTTCACCGGATGGTTGATCTGGCCGGTCACCAGCGCGCTCGCCACCCGCGCCGTCCAGGAA
The DNA here is from genome assembly GCF_040295505.1 of Streptomyces sp. NPDC002790. Taxonomy (NCBI): domain Bacteria; kingdom Bacillati; phylum Actinomycetota; class Actinomycetes; order Kitasatosporales; family Streptomycetaceae; genus Streptomyces; species Streptomyces sp. NPDC002790. Next base: position 80,402 of record NZ_JBEOVM010000012.1, read on the forward strand.
GGCGAGACCGCCCCCTTCGACGACGCCATGGCGCTCCTCGCCGACCTCACCGGGCGGCTCTCCTCCGAGTTCGCGATCAGGACACTGCTGCGACACGACCTCGACCGGGCACTCCGCGCCATCGCGGACGACTGGACGGGATCGGCGGACCCCGACGTGCGCAGGCTCGCCTCCGAAGGCACCCGTCCCTATCTGCCCTGGGCGGTACGTGTGCCACAGATCCTGGCCCGTCCCGGAGCGACCGTCCCCATCCTGGACGCCCTCTACCGGGACGAGAGCGCATACGTACGCCGCTCGGTCGCCAACCACCTCAACGACCTCAGCCGCGACCACCCCGAGCTCGTCGTCGACACGGCGCGCCGCTGGCTGGACAGTCCTGATGCCACCACGGAACGCCTGGTACGGCACGGGCTGCGCACGCTCATCAAGCGCGGCCACCTCGGGGCACTGGAACTGCTCGGCTTCGCTCCCGCCGTCCTGGACGTGGTCGGGCCCCGGCTGGACCGGGACATCGTCCCTCTTGGTGAGAGCGTCCAGCTCACCGCCTCGATCCGCAACGTAGGTGATACTGCGGCGCGGCTGACGATCGCCTACATCGTGCATCACCGCAAGGCCAACGGAAACCGGACCGGCAAGACCTTCAAACTGACCACCCGAACCCTCGAACCGGGCGCACAGATGGAGGTGATGCGGGAGCATTCGTTCCGGCCGATCACGACACGCCGCTACTACCCCGGGCGACATGCAATCTCCCTCCAGATCAACGGAGTCGAGTCCGAGCGGTCCGAATTCGAACTGGCTCCCACAGACACACCGTGACGTGCGGCACGGAGGGAAGCCGGGCGGTCTCCGGGCCCCTGTAGGCGATCACCGGCTACGTCCACCTGCCTTTAGCGTCGTCAATGACACCGACCATCTCCCCGGAGGGACACCTAGTGAACGAGACGCCGGAACGCGACGAAAAGGCCGGCCTCATCGAGGCCGATGAGAAAGCACTGCAGGTCCGAGCCCAGTACGAGCAGATCGAGCAGCGCGTACTGGGCCGGACCTGGACCCTGCCCGAGCTCGCGCTCGGCTTCACCAACGACGCGGCCTACGTCGGGCGCCTGGTGCTCGCCGCTGAGCGCACCTGGGGCATCGACGGTGACGTGGACGCCGAACTGCGGCACAAGCTGGCCGAGTGCCTGTGGTGGGTCTTCGTGCTCGCCGACCGGCTCGACGTCGACATGCCGGAAGCCTACGAGGCCACCATGGACCGCATCGGCGACGGCCTGCAGCGGACCCTGCAGAGCATGCCCGAGGGCCCGAACCCGGACTTTCCGACCGGTGAAGTGGGCACACAGTGAGCGCGGTGTCGCACCGATCACAGGCCGGCCCAGCCCGGCACCGCCGAACGGCAGGCATCACCGCGCGTGGCCTGCCCCGCCAGCAAGGAGTCCTCTGATGAGCACCCATACCGATACCGATCCTGCGATCCGCTATTTGGCCGTCACCTTTGACTGTCCCGACCCTGCCGAGCTGGCCCGCTTCTACGGTGAGGCACTCGGCCTGCCCGTCACTCTTTCCACCGACGGTTTCGTGCTGCTGGGCCGTGAAGGGGCACCCGGGCTGGGCTTCTACCGCGTCGAGGACTACCAGCCCCCCAGCTGGCCGGACTCCTCCGTACCGAAGCAGGCTCACCTCGAACTGGGCGTGGAGGACCTGGATGCCACCCAGGCCAGGCTCATCGCGCTGGGAGCCGTCGAAGCGGAGGTGCAACCGCTTCCCGAGCGCCGGCGAGTCATGCTGGACCCGGCGGGGCACCCTTTCTGCATCATTCTGTGAGGCCACGCTCTCGTTCCGCCGGCGCCTCAGCTGTGCTGACTGACGGGGATGTAGTGGGCGTAGGCCAGTCCCTTTTCTGATGGAAGCCGCGGGGGCGCCGACAGGGCAGGGGCGGGTCCGCTCCGACCGGACGACCAGGCGCCGCCCGGGGTTCAGGCGGGCGGCGGGCCGTCGTGGTTCACGAACGGCGCCGAGCCGTCGGCTCAGGTCGTCGGCGACTGCGGTGGCTGACGGATCCAGTCGGGGAGGAGGGCGTACAGACGGACAGCGATCTCTTCCGGGTCGCAGTCGGTGATGCCCCCGACGGCGGCAGAGAAGACTCCGTGCACGCCGGAGGCGGTAAACACGTCCTCGACGGAGTTGTGCGGGCCGGATTCCCGCTCGTCGGCGCCGAGGTCGCGCCGAAGAGCGCGGAGCTGCTCCAGGAGAAGGTCGCCGATCCCCATCAGTCCGCTCGGCGATTGCCAGGTCGAAGCCAGCAGGAAGAGGCCTCTGCGCTGCCTGAGGGAGTCGAGCATGGCGTTCAGCGTCGCCACTGCCACGGCGGTCGGGTCCGCGCCCATCCGCCGATCGCTGATGTTCAGGTCGTGAAGGGAGCGGAAATCGTCTGCGATCACGAATACTGCCGCCTCTTCGACGGAGTCGAAGTGGTTGTAGAAGGTGGCGCGGTGGATGCCGGCAGCTTCCGAGAGGGCGGAGACCGAGGGGCACGACTGTGTCCGCTGCATGAGGTCGGCAAGTGCATCGGCGATCGCCCGTCGCGAGCGCGTGAAGCGCGGGTCCGCGTCGTTTGCCGGGGGCTGATCACTCACCATGGGCGCACTTTACTTCGAGGGTGATCACAGCGCTGCACCCCCGGGTCGCTGGGGCAGTCGCCGAGAACCGGCCATCGGCAGGTACGCCAAGGGCGCGTCGCAGGCGCCGGCGAGGGAGGGGATTCACGTCGGACATGTCGCTCCTTCGGTCGGGTTCGTTCTCGACGCTACCGCTATTCGACACCTGTCGTTTAGCGGTCTACGGTTGATCGTGTATCGGCCCGCCAAGTAAGGAAGCACCATGTCGACAACAGGCAGCAGCACCTCCACCGCGGCAATCACGGACAAGTTCGCCGTGGTGGAGACCATCTACCGCTACGCAGCCGGCCTCGACCTGCGTGACAAGGAACTTCTCTCGTCCGCGTTCACAGACGATGCAGTAGCCGATTTCGGTCCGGCCACGAAGAAGGCCGGCCAGGAGTACCCGCCGGTGGAAGGCCGCGAGATCATCGCCGCAGCCCTGTTGGCCTCGCTCGGCCACCTGGACACCACGCACTCCGTGAGCAACCCGCGCGTCAGCCTGGACGGCGACAGGGCGAGCCTCGAGGCGATCGTGGCGTGCCAGCACCTGCCCCGAGAGGACCACTCACGCCACGTCCTCATGACCAACCGCTACGACGTCGAACTTGTCAGGAGCGGGGAGGTCTGGCTCATCCACCACGTCACCGTCGACAACGCCTGGACCCAGGGAGACCCCACCGTCCTCGCCGGAATCTAGGAACCTGCCTGGCGACGGACCGTCTTCGCATCGCTCTCGGTCAAAGCCGGCGCGCCCCAGCGCACAGCCGCCGGCGCGGTCCAGACCGCAGGCCGCGCATGGCGCTTCATCTCCCCGGCGTCCCGGTGCGGCCTCCGCACAGGACATCAGGCCTGCCTGGGTGCGGCGCCCCCCTTCGTGCAGCCTCCCTCTCGTGCGTCGCGTCCATGAGTGTGGAATTCACACCCCCCACAGGCATTGCCGCAATCCAGCGCGCCCACGACCTGGGTGTCACCTTCCTCGACACCCCCGAGTTCTACGGTTGGGGCACCGGCTCCAACGAGAAGCTGCTCGGTGGGGCCGTCAAGAACTTCCGCGAGGAGGGTCGTCCTGGCCACCAAGCTCGGCTTCGACATGTCGCTGCCCCCGAGGAGATCGGGGTCGCCCTCGACAGCCGCCCGGACAACATCCGCAAGGTCGCCGACACGTCGCCGGCCCCGAAACCGTCCGCAGGGCGCACGCCGTGCCGCCGATCTCACGCTGAGCAAAGCCGATGTGGCCGCAATCAACGAAATTCTGCCGCACGGCGGCTACGGCGCCCGCCACGGCGAGGACTACGTGCCCACCTGGGCCGCTGCACGATCGAGTGCCACCACGACCCCGAGACCGCGACGCTCACCGCCACCACCCGCTACGGACCCTGTGGGTGCCGCACGGCACCCTCGGTGCTCTCGCGCAGCACCAACCTGTGGGCCACCACCAGGTCCTGGGGGGAGCGGGCCGCGGCCGAGGAGGTCTCCGTGGGGGTGCGGTCGGTGGCCTCGTCCATTCGGCGGGCCAGTAGTTCGACGGCGATCCTGGCGATTGCGGCCTTGTCGGGAGCCACCGTACTCAGCGTCGGCGTGCTGAACCGTCCGCCCTCCACGTCGTCGAAGCCGATCACGGCGACGTCCTCGGGCACCCGCACCCCGTTTTCGTAGAGGGCTCGCAGCGCTCCCAGCGCCAGTTGGTCGTTGAGGCAGAGCAGTGCGTCCGGCTGGGCGCCCTCGCGAAGCGCCCGGGTCACCGCCTCGGCCCCGTCGGGCATCCGGAAGGAACGCACGGGCAGCAGTGCGGCCGGGTCGAGGGCGAGGCCGACCCCGGCGAGGGCGGCGCGGTAGCCGCGAGTGCGGGCTTCCGCGGTGCCGAGGCCCGCGTCGTCCCGGCCGCCGACGGCGAGAATCGTACGGCGCCCGAGACCGATGAGGTGCTCGGTCGCCTCCCGCGCGGCCTTCTCGTTGTCGATGGCGACGTGGTCCGCGCCCTCCTCCAGCAGCTCGCCGAGCAGCACGGTTGGTGGCGTGCCCGTGCGGTCCCGCAGGTCGTCGGCGGTCAGGGCGAGCGGGCTGAGGATGACTCCGTCGACGAAGGTGGAGTCGAAGCCCGTCAGGGCCGCCAGTTCGTGGTCGCGGTCCGCGCCGGTCTGGTGGATCAGCACGGTGAGGGAGCGCTGTTCGGCCTCGCGGATGACGTGCCAGGCGAGTTCGGCGAAGTAGGGGACGTCGAGTTCGGGGACGACCAGCGCGATGATGCCGGTGCGGCCCTTGCGCAGGTGGCGGCCGGCCAGGTTCACCTTGTAGCCGAGCTGGTCGATGGCCTCCTGGACCACTCGCCGGGTCCGCGCCGAGACATGGACGTAGTCGTTGATCACATTGGACACCGTCTTCTCGGACACCCCTGCGTGTCGTGCGACGTCCTTGATCTTCGGTCGTACCACCGGCCACCTCTCTGCCCCGCGTCGGCCCCGAGTCTAGATCGTGGCGGGCCGGGGCCCGCTGTGCGTCGCCCCTCCGTACCGGCTCCCTGCCGCGGACTCTTTACAGCCAATGTACATCGATGTAAAAACATGCCACCGCACCGCGTCAGCAGGTGCGCGCCCTGCCTGCCGGGCCCGGAGGGCCACCTCGGCAGTGGTCCGCCGCCGGGTCCCACACGCGTGTCCGGCCGTCGAAAGGTCAATGATGACTGCGCGACCCCCTGTCACCGCTCCACCTCCGGCGTCCGCCGCCGGCCGTTTCTCCCGCCGTCGCCTGCTGGGCGCGGGCATGGCCGGAGCGGGCGCGCTGCTCGGCGCGGGCTCGCTGTCCGGATGTGCCTCCCCGGCCTCGGCCTCCGGCTCCACCGCCCTGAGCGTCTGGGATCTGTTCCAGGGCGGCGACGGCCTGCTGATGGACGACATGATCAAAGCCGTTTCCAGAAGTGGACGGGGCTTCGACGTCGACCGGACGATCCTGGACTGGGGGCCGTCCTACTACACCAAGCTGGCCATGTCGGCCGCCGGCGGCCGGTCCTCGGACGTCGCGGTGCTGCACCTGTCCCGGCTGGCCGGTTACGCCCCGGGCGGCCTGCTCGACCCCTTCGACCTGGACCTGCTCGCCGAGTTCGGTGTCACACAGACGGACTTCACCACCGCGGTGTGGAAGCGGACCCAGCACGACGGGTCCGTCTACGCGATCCCGCTGGACGTCCACCCCTTCATCGTCTTCTACGACAAGGACGCCGCCGACAAGGCGGGCCTGCTCGACTCCTCCGGAGAGCTGGCGCCCATGGGGTCGCCGGAGGCCATGCTGGACGCCGGTAAGGCGCTGGCCGAGGCGACCGGCCACGCGGGCATCGTGTTCGGACACATCAACGACACCGCGCAGAACTGGCGCCTGTTCGCCGCCCTCTACGCCCAGACCGGCGCCGCCTTCACCCTCCCCGAAGGCGGCCCGCCGCGGATCGACGTCGATGCCGCGACCCGGGTCGTGTCGTTCATGCAGCGGCTCTTCGACGGCAAGACCAATCCCAGGAACCTGGACTACTACGCGGGTCTCACCATGTTCACCTCCGGCCGCGGCGGCATGGCCATGCTCGGCGAGTGGGAGCTGCCGACGCTGAAGGAGTCCGACATCCGGCTCGGCGCCGCGCCCTTCCCCCAGGTCTTCGACCGGCCCGCCGTCTACGCGGACAGCCACAGCTTCGTCCTCCCGCACCAGAAGGCACCCGATCCGGCCCGGCGGCGCGAGGCGCACCGGTACGTCGCCGAGATGGTGAAGCAGAGCCTGACCTGGGCGAGCGCCGGCCACATCCCGGCGTACCAGCCGGTGCTCGCCAAGCCGGCGTACGCCGCCCTGAAGCCGCAGGCCTCGTACGCGGATGCCGGGAAGGTGGCGGTCCTCGATCCGCCGAACTGGTTCACGGGGGCCGCCTCCAGTTTCCAGGTCGGGATGTGCCAGCCGCTCCAGTCGGCGCTGCTGGGCGACATCACCGCCGAGAAGGCGGTGCGGCTGATGGTCCGCGAGGCGGACACGTTGCTGAAGCAACCCAACCCGGTGGCCTGACGAGTCGAAGGAGCCATTCCCATGACCACCACCGCACCCCCCGGCACCGGTCCGCAGACCAGACCGGCGCCCCGCCGCGCCGACCGCTCCCGCCGCACCGGACGGCGGCGCTCCCTGAGCGCCCCCGGCTCGGGCCTGGTCTTCGTCCTGCCGTTCCTCCTGCTGTTCGTCCTCTTCCTGGTGTGGCCCATCGTCCAGGGACTCTGGATGAGCTTCACCGACTCCTCACTGACGCTGCGCGACACGGCCTTCGTCGGCTTCGACAACTACGTCGAGGCCTTCGGTGATCCGGACGTCTGGAGCAGCCTCGGCAACACGGTCTTCTTCACCGCCGTCTCCAGCGTGCCGCTGATTCTTGTCGCGCTGGCCATGGCGCTGCTGGTGCACAGCGGAATCGCCGGGCAGTGGGCCTGGCGGCTGGCGTTCTTCGCCCCTTACCTGCTGCCGGTGACCGTGGTGACACTCATCTGGTCCTGGCTCTACCAGCCGGACCTGGGCTTCGCCAACCAGCTCCTGGGCACGCTCGGCATGGAGCCGGTGGGCTGGCTCTCCGACGAGTCCGTCGCGATGTGGGCGATCGCCGCGCTCACCGTCTGGTGGACGGTCGGCTTCAACTTCCTGCTCTACCTCGCCGCCCTCCAGTCGCTGCCCACGACCTTCGACGAGGCCGCCGCGCTGGACGGCGCAGGGGCGTGGCGACGGCTGTGGTCCATCACCCTGCCGCAGCTCCGCCGGACCACGGGACTCGTGGCCATGCTCCAGATCCTCGCCTCGCTCAAGGTGTTCGACCAGATCTACATCCTCACCAAGGGAGGCCCCAACAGCTCGACCCGTCCCATCCTCGAATACGTCTACGACGTCGGCTTCACCGGCTACCGGCTGGGCTACGCCTCGGCCGTTTCCTACCTCTTCTTCGCGCTGATCATCATCGTCTCGCTCGTGCAGCTCCGCCTCTTCCGCCCGGAGGACTGACCGTGTCCGCTTACTCAACGCCCTTCCAGTCGCGGCGTCCCCGGGAGGCGGCCGGCTCCCCGCTCCTCCTCGGCCACGGGCGGCTGCCCCGAGCCCTGGCCGGGACCGCGCTCGTCGTCCTGGCGGCCGTCTGGCTGCTGCCGTTCGTGTGGGCGATCGCCACGTCCGTACAGAGCGAACAGGACGTCTCCAAGCCCGGACTCTCCCCGTTCAAGGGCGCCTTCACCCTGGACGCGTACCAACAGATCCTGGAACGCGGGAACGTGCCCGTCTGGGCCTTCAACAGCGTCCTCATCGCGGGCCTGGTCACCCTCGTCACGGTGGCCGTCTCCACGCTCGCGGCGTTCGGCTTCTCGCGCGGCACGTTCCGCGGGCGCCGGGCCCTGCTCGCCGTCACCGTGGCCGCCATCATGGTCCCGCCGCAACTGCTCATCGTGCCGCTGTTCAAGCAGATGCTGCTCTTCGACCTGGTGGACACCTACGCGGCAGTCATCCTGCCGCAAGTGGTCGCCCCCATGATGGTGTTCATCCTCAAGCGCTTCTTCGACGGCATCCCCCAGGAGCTGGAGGAGGCGGCCCGCATCGACGGAGCCTCCGAATTCCGAGTCTTCTGGTCGGTGATCCTGCCCCTGTCGCGGCCGATCGTGGCCGCCGTGGCGATCTTCGTCTTCATCGGGGCGTGGAACAACTTCATGTGGCCGTTCATCGTGACCAACGACTCGGACCTGATGACCCTCCCGGTCGGTCTGGCCACGGTGCGGGACTCCCACGGCGTCCAGTACGTACCGGGGATGGCGTCCGCGCTGCTGGCCGCGCTGCCGCTGATCGTGGTGTTCCTCTTCTTCCAGCGCCGCATCGTCAACTCCGTGGCCACCACCGGCCTCGGCGGTTCCTGACCCCACTTCCCACCGACACCCCATCGATCGACTGGAGCATGTGTGCCCACTCACTCCGTACCGCGCCCGGAGTACCCGCGACCGCAGTTCACGCGCCGCGACTGGCTCAACCTGAACGGCGCCTGGCAGTTCGAGCGCGACCGGGGGGACAGCGGCCTGGAACGAGGTCTCCTCGGCCGGGAACTGCGCGACGAGATACTTGTTCCCTTCCCGCCCGAGTCCGAGCTCTCGGGCATCGGTGACACGGACTTCCTCCACGCCGTCTGGTACCGGCGGACCGTCACCCTCCCGCCGGAGTGGGCAGGGCGGCGGGTGCTGCTGCACTTCGGCGCGGTCGACCACGACACCACTGTCTGGGCGAACGGCGAGGAGGTCGCCCGGCACCGGGGCGGCTTCACTCCGTTCACCGCCGACCTCGGCGACATCACCCGCGAGGGCGCGGAGCTCGTCATCACCGTCCGGGCCCGCGACCCCAGGTCCGGCCCGCAGGCACGCGGCAAGCAGGCCGTCCAGTACGCCAACCACGACTGCAACTACACGCGGGTCACCGGCATCTGGCAGACCGTGTGGCTGGAGCCGGTGCCGGAGACGCATCTGCGGAGACCTCGGATCACGCCGGACCTCGCCGGTTCTGCCTTCCTCCTCGAACTACCGCTGTCCGGTAACCGGCCCGGCCACCGGGTGCGCGCCGTTCTGACCGATGGCGACGGCGAGGTGAGCCGGGCCGAGGCACGTGCGGACCTGGACCTCGCCCCGCGCCTGCACCTGCCGGTGCCCGAGCATCGGCGCCGCGAGTGGGGCCCGGACGACCCGCACCTGTACGGCCTGCGCCTCGAACTTCTCGACGCCGGCGGGGAGGTGGTCGACAGCGCCGAAAGCTACGCCGGACTGCGCGCCGTCGGACTACGGGGCAAGGCCGTCCTGCTCAACGGTCGACCGGTCTTCCAGCGGCTCGTTCTCGACCAGGGCTGGTACCCGGACGGGCTGATGACCGCGCCGACCGATGGGGCACTGATCCGTGACATCGAACTGGCCCTGGCCGCCGGCTTCAACGGGGCCAGGCTGCACCAGAAGGTCTTCGAGGAGCGCTTCCTGCACCACGCCGATCGCCTCGGCTACCTCGTCTGGGGCGAGTTCGGCGACTGGGGCTGTGAGACCGGCGGCTCCTCGGGCGACAACCAGAAGCCCGACGCTTCCTACGTCGCCCAGTGGCTGGAGGCCCTGGAACGCGACTACTCACACCCCTCGATCATCGGCTGGTGCCCGTTGAACGAGACGTATCAGAAGCTGCACGACCGCATCACCCAGCTTGACGACGTCACGCGGGCGATGTTCCTGGCCACCAAGGCCATGGACACCACCCGGCCGGTGATCGACGCGTCCGGCTACGCCCACAGGGTGGCCGAGACCGACATCTACGACGCTCACCACTATGAGCAGGACCCGGCGGCCTTCCGGCAACTGATGTCCGGGCTCGCGAAGGGCGAACCGTTCGTCAACGCCCACGAGAGCGGCGCGGCCTATTCACTGCCGTACGCGGGGCAACCGTACTTCGTCAGCGAGTTCGGCGGCATCTGGTGGGATCCCGAGGCGGCGGCCGAGCTGTCCGGCGAGGACCGGACGCAGTCCTGGGGTTACGGCGAACGGGTCCGGGACGAGGGCGAGTTCCACGCCAGGTTCAGTGGCCTCACCGAGGCGCTGCTGCGCGATCCTGACATGTTCGGCTACTGCTACACCCAGTTGACCGACGTCTTCCAGGAACAGAACGGTGTCTACCGCTTCGACCGCTCCACCAAGCTCGATGTCGCCCGGATCCGCGCAGCACAGACGCGACCCGCCGCCATCGAAGAGCAGGGGTGACGGTGTGACGCTGTGACGGGGGCCGCGGTCGTGACCGTGGCCCCCGTCGTTCACGTCACACCCGTCACACCCGTCACCGAGGAGTGATGGCGCCGGTGGCGAAGTACGGCTTGCACACCGTGCCGTCGAAGTCCGTGGCGATCTGGAGAACCTGTCGGCCGTCCGCCGAGGGCAGCAGCGGGGAGCTGTAGTTCTCGCAGTAGTTGACCTGAGGGTCGGACACGTTGACCGGTGCTTCCATCTCCGACCAGGGCCCGCTGCCGTTCTGCGTGTTGGCGAGGATCGTCCGTCCGCTCTCCGCGGCGACACTGCCGTCCTTGTTGAGAAGGCGCTGTCCGATCAGTAGCAGTCGCCCGTTCGCCGCGCCGTCCGGTGCGGGTGCCCAGGCGATGGTCGGCGTGGCGCGGAAGTACTTGCCGTCAGCGGTCTCGGGGCGGACGCCGAGGTCGGTGACGTTCCCCCAGTTCCAGCCGTCGGCGGAGGTGCGGTAGTGCACCACGCACTGGTACTGGCCGCCGGGGGTGCAGATCTCGTAACTCATGAAGTAGGTGCCGTTGGGCAGCTTGCGCACCAGTGGCATGCCGGGCCGGTCCGTCTGCAGGGCACTGGCCACGGTGTCGTGACGCTCTTGCCAATGGATGCCGTCGTAACTTCGCGCGGCCGCCAGTTTTTGACTGTGAGCAGAGTCCGTCTCGTCGGCGTAGTGGCAGACGAGGGCGCCGTCCGCGGCGATGGAGAACTCCGGTTCCCACAGGCCGCCGGTGCCGGTGGCGACGGCGCACGACGACAGGTGGGACCAGGTGCGGCCCACGTCGTCGCTCCGCCAGATCCGCAGCGCCATTCGACGGTCCTGCTCGTCCTGGCCGGCTGCGGAGGCCCAGAGCAGGGTGCCGGCGGGCAACTCGCCAACCTGCTGCGGGAGTTCGAACAGGGTGGTGCAGCAGAGTCCCTGGCCGGCAGCCGAGTCGGGGTCCGAGACCCGGCCGACCTCGTGGAACGACGCGCCGTTGTCGGTGCTCTCGTGGATGGCGCCGACGCCGTTGTTCCCGTCGAAGGTGGTGACGCCGGCGAGGATGCGGCCGTTCGCGGCACCGCTGTGGGCGAGCCGGACGGTGCGCGGGTAGAGCCCCGTGTCGTCACGCAACGGTGTACCTGTGGCTGTGACGGAGTGGTCGGCCTTCGCCGCTGGGGCGGGCGAAGTGGGAGGCGACGCGACCGCCTGGGCGGTGAGCACCGTGCCGAGCAGCGCCATCAGGGCAAGCAGTGCCACGTGGGAGCGAAGACGTCTAAAGGTGTGGAGCAGGTAGAGCGTCAACACCGTTCTCCTTTTCAGTGGAACTTCCTGCGGAACTTCCTGGGGACGAAATCCGCGCCAGGCTAGAGCCGGATGTACATCGATGTAAACAGCGGGGAGGCCGGGAATCGCTGTGGCATCAGAGGAGGTTTCATCTCGGACGGGGTGTCTCATCCTGAGGGGTGGGGTTTCTCCAGGTTAGGACGGTTTCTCCGGTGACCCGGCGGGCCATGGTGTCGATCATCGCGAGGTAGATCATGGCTCCGGAGCTGGCGGGCAGGGCCTCGTAGTCGCGGGCGAGTCGGCGGTGCAGCATGATCCATGCCGAAGGTTCGCTCGACTGGCCAGCGGTGGGGAATGGGGTCGAATCCCCTGCTCCCAGGCTTGCGTTGGACGATTTCAAGGCCGATGCCGAGGCGGCGGCGCTTTCGACGAGGTGCTGGCGGTAGCCGCCGTCGGCCCAGATCTTGCGCAGTCGCCGCAGAGTTCGGGAGGTGTGCTCGATCAGGGGCATGCCGGCGGTGGAGTCCTGCACACTGGCGGTGGTGACCAGGACGGACAGCAGCATGCCGAGCGTGTCGGTCAGGATGCTGCGCTTTCTGCTGACGATCTTCTTCGCGGCATCTGTGCCCTGAATGGCCAGCGGGACGGTGTGTCCGGTCTTCACGCTCTGCGCGTCCAGGGCCCCGGCACTGGGCTCGGAATTCCGTCCGGCCTGCTCGCGTAGCTGGTGCCGCAGCAGTCCGTTGAGTTTGGCGAAGACGCCTTCGTCGCGCCAGTACGCAAAGTAGTGGTAGGTGGTCTCCCAGGGCGGGAAGTCATGGGGCAGGTAGCGCCAGGGTATGCCGGTGCGGTCCACGTACAAGATCGCATCGAGCAGGTCTCGCAGGGTGTACTTCGGCGGGCGTCCGCCGGGGATGCCGGCCTGGCGGCGCTAGGTGCGCCACTCGGTCAACACCGGTTCCACCAGGGCCCACCGGTCGTCGGTGAGATCACTGTCGTAGGCGCGGCGTGTGCCCATGTCCTTGGCATACCGCGTTGCGGAACCCTCGGCCAGGGGCCGGACGGGTCCCGCCCATTTCCGTGCGATACCAGGCTTTTGTGAATGAGGCAGGCGTGGAAGCTGATATCCACCCCAAAGGTGCATTCCTCATCGCCACCTTGGCATCCTCGCGTCACGCCAGCCACTGATACCACATCCGTCACTCTGGCAGCCCGTCAAAACCTGGACACTCCAGCAGAATCCGAGATGAGACCTCCTCTGAGCTACCGAGAGGCCCTGCCCTCGTGCGCGCGTAGTGGCCCTCGTGGTCGTCGTGTGAGGAGCCGACGGCGACGTACGAATATGAGCTGAGCGCGAGGGGCTCGCTACCCCAGCGAGTGATCCGGTAGACGGCGGGGCCGGGGACGGCGGCGCCGTAGAATGCGCGGAGCGAGTCGAGCACCGGGGTGACGAGTTGGTTTATCGGCACCCGCAATGCCGGCCACCTTGAGGCCGACAACCCCGCGCCCGGCTTCCATCTGCTGCGCGCAACCGCCACGAGCGGCCGCCCACATCCGCGAAGCGCATGGGAGCAACCCCCACCAGTACGGAGAGCGCAAGGAATCGAATATGAGCGCAGCGCGACATGGCGGTACTCGTAAAGGATGCCACCGAGTCGGTTGTGTCGGCGAACGCTGAGAGAGGTTGTCCGCTCCGGGTCGGTGACCGGTTCCGGTAGAGCTCGAAGCGGCGCGGCTTGGCCGAGCGTCCGGTCCATCGGCGCCGTTTCTCGGATCTCCCTACGGCAGCAGGGTGTTGGGGGCAGGCCACTTGACCTCTGCCGCCCGGTCCGACGAACGGCCGTCAGGTGTCCGACATCGCCACCAGGACGCGCCGGGTCCCTTCGAACGGGCGTCGGCCATGGGCAAGCAGGACGTTGTCGATGAGCAGTACGTCGCCGCTCTGCCAGTCGACGTCGACGGCGCTCCGCAGCCCGCGGTCGATGATCTGCTCGATGTACGCGTCGGGGATCGCGGTCCCGTCGGCGAACGTCACGTACTGCGGGAATTCGTTGGGCGTGAGGATGTCGTACAGCTCGGCGGAGGCCTCGTCCCCCAGTCCTGCCGGATGCCACTGGTCGGCCTGGTTGAACCAGACCTCGGCGCCGGTGACCGGGTGCTTGGTGGTCGACGGGCGCAGCTGGGTGACGCGCAGACCGTCCGGGCCCCACTCCCAATCGGCCCGCGAGTGCCTGAGGAACTCCTCGACCACCGCGCGGTCGTCGGTTTCGAAGGTGTCCTGCCAGCTCTTTCCGAAGCCGAACCCGTCGTGCAGGTTCTGGACGTAGCGGATGCCGCCTGCGAACGCGTCGCGCACCTCGGCGTCGAGCGAGTCGAGCCAGAGCTGCCCGTCGAGCACCGGAGTGGCGCCGCCCGACTCCGCCGCCTTCTCGCAGTAGAAGGTGAGCCGGGTCGGCCAGCGATGGGCGTAACTGAGCTCGTTGTGCATGGAGATGGTGTACTGCTGCGGGTACTCGGTCGAGGTGTAGAGATTGCCGCCCACTTTGGTGCGCGGCGAGTTGCCGTGCACGTACGGCAGGCGGTCCGGCACCAGCCGGGAGAGCACAGGCTCGATGGTCTCGGGCGAGACGCCGAAGCCCCTGAAGATGAGCGCCTTGTGCTCGGTGAGCAGCTCGGCGAGACCGTCGGCGCCCAGCTCGTCGAGCCGATCGACGAGGGCGGACGCACCGGCCTCGTCAGCGCTTGTCTCGTACGGCCGCCAGGCACCACTGCCTGACTCAACGGTGTCCAACACGTCCTCCAAAAGCGCGTCGTGTCTTTGGGGTGTGACCGCGGTCAATTCCCCTTCATGGCCTCGATCAAGCTCTTGGGCCGCATATCGGTCCACGACTTCTCGATGTATGCGAGGCACTCTTCCCGAGCGGCCTCTCCGAATACGGTCTGCCAGCCGTCGGGCACATCCACGAAGACGGGCCACAGCGAGTGCTGGTTTTCGTCGTTGACCAGGACCACATAGTTTGCGTCAGGGGATTCAAAGGGATTCGCCATCTTGCTGACCTCTTCTCTTGGCGGCGAGCCGGGTTAGATGCCCGCCTTGTTCGCGACATTCTTGGGTGTGCCGTTCGAGTGCTGACCCGCGAATTGCGTGCGGTAGAGCTCGCTGTAGAGCCCGCCGGCGGCGAGCAGGTCCGTGTGGGTTCCGCGTTCGCGGATCCGGCCGCCATCGAGAACGAGGATCTGGTCGGCTTCCAGGATGGTCGACAGCCGGTGGGCGATGACCAGGGACGTGCGGCCCGCGAGGGCAACGTTGAGAGCCCGCTGGATCGCCGCCTCGGACTCGGAGTCCAGGTGCGCGGTGGCCTCGTCGAGGATGACGACCGGCGGTGACTTGAGCAGGAGCCGGGCGAGGCTGATGCGCTGCTTCTCACCACCGGAGAGGCGGTAACCTCGGTCGCCGACCACGGTGTCGAGACCGTCGGGCAGTGACGAGATCGTCTCCCAGATCCGGGCCGCCTCGCAGGCCTCGACGAGCTCCTTCTCACTGGCGCTCGGCCTGGCGTACAGCAGGTTCACCCGGATCGTGTCGTGGAACAGGTGCGCGTCCTGAGTGACGACGCCGACCGTGTCGTGCACGGACCGCATGGTCAGATCGCGTACGTCGTGACCGCCGACGCGTACCGTCCCGGAGATGGTGTCGTACAGCCGGGGGACCAGGCTGGTGACCGTGGTCTTGCCGGCGCCAGAGGGGCCCACCAGCGCGGTGAGCTTGCCGGCCGGCGCGTGGAAGCTCACCTCGTTCAGGACCATCGCGTCGCCGGCCCGCGCCGGCGTGCGCAGCGCGATCGACTCGAGCGAGGTAAGGGACACCTCGTCGGCGGCCGGGTACCGGAAGGAGACCTCGTCGAACTCGATGTCCGGGGCGAGGCCTTCGTCGAGCGGGAGCGGCCGGGCGGTGGGGCGTTCGTCGACGAGCGGCTTGAGATCCAGCACCTCGAAGACGCGGTCGAAGCTGACAAACGCGATCATGACGTTGACCTGCATGTTGGACAGCTGGTTGATCGGTCCGTACAGCCGCAGCAGCAGTGCGACCATGGCGACGAGGGTGCCGATCTGGAGCGTGCCGTGGATGGTCAGCACGCCGCCGAGGCCGTAGACCAGTGCGGTGGTCAACCCGGCGATCAACGTGGCGATGAGGACGAGAACGCGCCCCCAGACGGCTGTCCTGATCGCGACGTCACGGACCTCGACCGCCTTCTGCGTGAAGCCCTCGGACTCGTCCTCGGGGCGGCCGTAGAGCTTGGCCAGCATCGCGCCCGACACGTTGAACCGCTCGTTCATCAGCGAGCCCATGTCGGCGTTCTGGCGCATGCCCTCGCGGGTGAGCCGCTGCAGTCGGCGGCCGACGAGCATGGCTGGAGCCAGGAAGAACGGGATCATCACGAGCGCCGCGAGAGTGATCTGCCACGACAGGTAGAACATCGTGATCAGCACGAGCACGAGGGTCAGCAGGGTCGACAACGTCTGCGACAGCAGCGTCGTGATCGCTCGCTGTGCGCCGACCACGTCGGTGTTGAGCCGGCTGACCAGGGCTCCCGTCTGGGTGCGGGTGAAGAAGGCCAGTGGTTGCCGCTGGACGTGCTCGAACACCTGGCAGCGCAGGTCGCAGATGATGCCCTGGCCGACCCGTCCGGAAAACCAGGTCTGGGTGAAAGCGGCCAGCACTTCCACCAGCGACAGGGCGGCGACGAGCAGGGCGAAGCCCACCACGAAGCCTTCCCGGCGCTGCGCAATCCCGTCGTCGATGATTATCTTCAGCAACAGCGGGCTCGTCGCCGTGATGGCCGAACCGGCGACGGTCGTCAGCATGACTACCGCCAATGACCAGCGATATCGCAGGGCATAGGGAACGATGCGTCGCACCGTGCCCGGCTTGATCTTCTGTTTGGTGATCGACTTGTCTGCGCCGAGCGGCATCAGACCCATGCGCGGGCCGCCCATCATGGCCACGGAATCCTCCTCTTGTCGCGGTCCCAAGCGGCACGGGTGGCCGATGCGTCAGTGACCGTACCGGCGGAGTCCAAGCGCGTGAAAGCCTGTGCTGTTCAACTACGGCGCGGCCACAGTTGAACAGCACGGCCGTCGGCGAAGGCCGCGGGATAAGGCGGCGGTTAAGGTTCCCGCTCACCGTCGGGAAACCTGCCGCAATCCAATCTCTAAGGCATGCAGGTACTTTCCGATCCCGTGGCCATGAAGGCCGTCGTCCTCGCCCTCGGCCCGACGTGCCGTGCCGAGCGGCACACGTGGAGGCTGAATCATGTTCGAGTCTGAGACCACGGCCCAGGCGCGGGTTCCCGAACAGGAACAGGAACAAGAGCTGGAGCTGGAACCGAAGCCGGCCCAGGAGTACGAGGAGGAGCCGCCGCCGACGGGGCGCCGGCGCGTGCCCTGGAAGACGCTGAGCGTGCTCGTGGTGCTGGCGGTGGGCGCCGCAACCGCGGTGTATGTGGTGGGGCGCGACGACGACAGTGCGCCCAAGCAGCAGCTGTCGTCGCTGCCGACGAAGCCGGTGCTCCGTACGAATATGGTCAACACCAGTGAGATCGACGGGACGTTGGGCTATCGAGGCCGATACACAGTGCTCGCCGAGAGTTCGGGACGGCTCACGTGGCTTCCCTCGAACGGTGATGTGATCAAGCGGGGCGAGCGGGTCTTCGAGGCGAACGGCCGTGCCGTCCCGCTCATCTACGGGTCGGTGCCACTGTGGCGGGACCTGAAGGTCGGGGTGTCCGACGGACGCGACGTGCTGGAACTCGAACGCAATCTGCAGGCGCTCGGCTACGGCAGCTACCTGGCCGTGAACGAGGAGTTCAGCTCGGCCACAAGGTCGGCCGTGAAGGAGTGGCAGGAGGATCTCGGGGTCACCGAGAACGGCGTCGTGAAGCCGGGTGAAGTGGCGGTGCAGAAGGACGCGATCCGGGTGACCGAGGTCAAGGCGCTGCCGGGCGCCCCGGCCAAGGGCAACCTGTTCACCGCCAGCAGCACCGGGCGGTGGATCACGGTGGACGTACCGGTCAGTGATCAGGACATCGCCAAGAAGGGCGCGAAGGTCCGAGTGACACTGCCCGGAAAGAAGACCGCCCAAGGACACATCGTGTCGGTCGGCAAGGTGGCGACCGCGGGTAGCAGCAACTCCCAGTCGCAGACCGGGCAGGGCACGCAGGACGCCACCATCCCGGTCTACATCGAACTGGACAAGCAGAGCAGCGCGGGGGACCTGGACAAGGCGCCGGCGACGGTCGGCTTCACCAGTACCGAGCACAAGGACGTCCTGGCGGTACCGATCAACTCGCTGCTGGCCGCCGGCAGCGGCTACCGGGTGAAGGTGGTGAGCCCGCAGGGGAAGGTGCGCTCCGTGCGGGTCGAGCTCGGCATCTTCGACGGGAACAACGTCGAGGTGAAGGGCGACCTCCGCGAGGGCATGAAGGTGCAGGTGCCGCGCTCATGACCGCAGGGATCGAGGCCGTACAGGAGCCGGCCGCGGTCATCGCCGTGGAGGAGGCGAGCAAGGTCTACGGCGGCAACGTGCGGGCTCTGCACCGGGCATCGCTCACCATCCGATCCGGTGAACTGGTGGCCATCGTGGGCCCCTCGGGGTCGGGCAAGTCGACGCTGCTGAACCTGATGGGGACGCTGGACCGGCCGAGCTCGGGTCGCGTCCTCATCCACGGACACGACGTGGCCACGCTGCCCGACCGGCGGCTGTCGGCGGTACGGGCGCACTGGATCGGGTTCGTCTTCCAGCAGTTCTTCCTGACCCCGCACCTGTCCGCCCTGGACAACGTCGCGACCGGCCTGCTCTACCACGGCCTCTCCCTCCGGGAGCGCCGGCTGCGGGCGAAGGCGGCGCTGGAGCGGGTGGGTCTCGGCCACCGTCTGTACCATCGTCCGCAGCAGATGTCGGGCGGCGAGAAGCAACGGGCCGCGATCGCCCGGGCGGTGGTGGGGAACCCGCCGCTGCTGCTCGCCGACGAGCCGACCGGAAACCTCGACTCGGCATCCGGGGCGGGGGTGCTCGAGCTGCTCAGCGAGCTGAACCGGGATGGCACCGCGATCGTGGTGATCACCCATGACCTGGACGTCGCGGCCGCGCTGCCGCGGCGCCTGGAGATCCGCGACGGCCGAGTCCAGGCCGATACAGGGGTGTTGACATGAGGGAACTGCCCGAGACGTCCCGACTCCGCGGAAGGGACCTGATCGCGGTCGGCCTGGACGGACTGCGCGGCCGGCCGCTGCGGGCCGTGCTGTCCGCGCTGGGCATCGCCATCGGGGTGGCCGCCATGGTCGCGCTGGTCGGCCTCAGCAGCGCCAGCCGGGCCGGACTGATGGCCGAGATCGAGGAGATGGGCACCAACCTGCTCACCGCCAAACCCGGTACGACGCTGAGCGGCGACACCGCGAAACTCCCCACGGACGCGGAGGGCATGGTCTCCCGCATCCCCGGCGTGACCGGCGTGTCCGGGATCGGCCTGGTGGAGGACGCGACCGTTCGACGCACGGACAAGATCTCCTCGGCCAAGACCAGCGGCGTCGCCGTCCAGGCCACCCGTACCAACCTGCTGAAAACGCTCAGCGGCACGGTGCGCTCCGGCGCCTTCCTCAACTCCGCCACCAGCCAGTACCCGTCGGTGGTGCTCGGCTCCGACGCCGCCGACCGGCTCGGCATCGACCGAGCCGACGCGAACGTGTATATCGGCGGCCAGTGGTTCCTGGTCGTCGGCATCCTCGACGAGCTGCCGCTCGCCCCCGAGATCGACCGCTCGGCCCTGGTCGGCTGGCCCTACGCCGCCCGCCTCGGGTTCGACGGACACGTCACCTCCCTGTACGAGCGGTCCACGGACGCGGCCGTGTCGTCGGTGCGCGACGTGCTGGGGCGCACCATCAACCCCAAGAACCCGGAGGAGGTTCAGGTCAGCCGCCCCTCCGACGCGCTCACCGCCCAGGCCGCCGCGGAGGAGACCTTCAACGCACTGTTCTTCGGCCTCGGCGCCATCGCGCTGCTGGCCGGAGGCGTCGGCATCGCCAACATCATGGTGATCTCGGTGCTTGAGCGGCGGCAGGAGATCGGGCTGCGAAGGTCGCTGGGCGCGACCCGCGGCCAGATCCGGATGCAGTTCCTCACCGAGTCGGTGAGCCTGTCGGCATTCGGCGGGGCCGCCGGCGTGGTCATCGGACTTGCCGCCTGCCTCGGCTACGCCCTCTACCGC
Organism: Streptomyces sp. NPDC002790; assembly: GCF_040295505.1. NCBI lineage: Bacteria > Bacillati > Actinomycetota > Actinomycetes > Kitasatosporales > Streptomycetaceae > Streptomyces > Streptomyces sp. NPDC002790. Next base: position 100,389 of record NZ_JBEOVM010000012.1, read on the forward strand.
GACTGGCCCCTGACCCTGCCCGGCCAGGCCATCGCGGGCGGCGCCCTGGCCGCCGTCGCGATCGGCGCCGTCGCCGGCATCTACCCCGCCCGCCGCGCCGCCGGCCTCACTCCCACGGAGGCCCTCGCCACCACCTGACCGACGACCGACAACCCCCGGCCGGTCGTCAGGGTGCCTCCGCGTCCGCTCATGGGCGCGGAGGCACCCGTTTTCCGTGTGCTGCTCCGGCTGCGCGCTCGCTGTAAGAGTTCGGTTAACGCCGACGGTCACCGGGGCGAAACCTGGTGGCAGCCATGCTGATGAGCATGAAGAAACTCAACCTCATCGCGGTGGTATTGACGGCCACCGCCATGTTCGGACTGACCGCGTGCGGCGACGATTCATCCCCGAAGAAGGCCGCGCCCTCAGCGGGGGACGCCGATTACGACCGCATGCAGAAGTTCATCAAGTGCATGGCCGAGCAAGGGGTCGACGTTCCGGAACCCGCCCCGGATGAGGGCGGGGACAAGGACAGCAATATCGAGAAGCCCGACGGCGGTTCCAAGGCGAAAGCCGAAGCGGCACGGGCGGCCTGCGCGAAGTACGCCCCCAGCGACGACATCAACGAGGACATCACGGAAGCCGACAAGGACCTGGCGCTGAAGAAGGCCGAGTGCCTGCGCGGCAAAGGCGTCAACGCCAAGGACCCCAAGCCCGGGACCCTGGACGTCACCGTCGAGGGCACCGTGGACAAGGACAAGCTGGCCAAGGCCTTCAGCGCCTGCAACAAGAAGGTCGGGGCCGACGAGGGCTGACGGTCGCCGGTCACCGCTCCGCCCTCGCCGATGGGGCGGAGCGCGCGCCGTTCAACTGAGCCATCCGCGCAGTTGAACACGGGTCGTCGACCCTATTCAGACACTCCTTGCTCATATTCCCCGCATGGGCTGGAATGGCCGAGCCGGCTGGGGCGGTGCGTTACGCCTGGGTGGTGTTACGGCGTCGCATTCGAGCTCCTGGGGAGAGACATCGATGATCCCGTTGTCGTTCGCGCAGCGTCGGCTCTGGTTCTTGGCCAAGCTGGAGAATTCGGGTCTCACCTACAACAACGTCATTGCCTTGGCAATGCACGGCCCGTTGGATGTCGCGGCATTGAGCGCGGCTCTACGGGATTTGCTGGTGCGCCATGAATCGCTGCGCACCGTCTTTCCCACCGTGGCCGGCGAACCTTACCAGCGAATCCTCGAACCGGGGAATCTCCACTGGGAGTTGGACGTGCGCCGGGCGGCGCCCGAGGACGTGGACGAAGCCAGGGCGGAAGCGGCCGGCTGTGCCTTCGACCTGGCATCTGAAGTGCCCATCCGCGCGACCTTGCTCGGCACGGCGCCCGACGAGCACGTACTGATCCTGGTCGTCCACCACATCGCCACCGACGCCTCGTCCCACCGCCCGCTGGGGCGCGACCTGTCGACGGCGTACGCGGCGCGGGCGCGCGGCGAGGCACCGTCATGGGAGCCGCTGCCGGTGCAGTACGCCGACTACGCCGTGTGGCAGCAGGAGTTGCTGGGGGAGAGTGCCGACCCGAGCAGCCGCCTCTCCGTCCAACTGGACTACTGGCGGCGCACTCTGGCGGGAGCGCCGGAGGAACTGGCACTGCCCGTGGACCGGCCGCGTTCGGCGGCGCCGGGCCAGGCGGGCCACCGGATCCCGCTGCGAGTCCCGGCGCCCACGCACGTACGGCTCGCCGACCTCGCGCGCGCCGAGGGCGTGACGGCGTTCATGGTGCTGCAGGCCGCTCTGGCGGTGACACTGTCCCGGCTGGGCGCCGGACACGACATCCCCATGGGTGCGGCGGTGGCGGGGCGCACCGACGAGGCGCTGAATGATCTCGTCGGGTTCTTCGTGAACAGCCTGGTCATGCGTACGGATCTGTCGGGAGACCCGGACTTCCGACAGGTGCTGGCCCGGGTCCGCCGCACGAGCCTGGACGCGTTCGCGCATCAGGACGTGCCCTTCGAGCGGCTCGTCGAGGAATTGGCCCCCGGGCGATCGCTGTCCCGACACCCCCTGTTCCAGGTCATGTTGACCGTGCAGAACACGGCCGGCGCGGTGCTCGACCTGCCCGGGGTGGCCGTCGAGCCGCTCCCGTCGAACATGTCGGTGGCCAGGTTCGACCTCGATGTGATGATCGAGGAGGTGTTCGACGAGCACGGCCGCCCCGACGGCCTCGCGGGCGTCGTCATCGGAGCCGACGCCCTGTTCGACGCGCCCACGGTGGCCGGCATCGCGCAGCGGCTCATGCGGGTGCTGGAGACGGTGGCCGCCGACCCGGACATCCCGCTGCACGCCGTGGACGTGCTCGACTCCGAGGAACGCGACCGCCTTCTCGTCGAGTGGAACGACACCGCGACGGATCTGCCGGGTGATTCGGTCCTCGCGTCCTTCGAGCGGCGGGTCGAGCGGACACCCACCGCCACCGCCGTCCTCGACGGCGGCCGCACGGTCGACTACGCAGAACTCGACGCGCGTGCGCGGCAGTTGGCGGGTGCGCTGGCCGGGCTCGGCGTGGGCGTCGGTGCGGTGGTGGGATTGTGCCTGCCGCGGAGCGTCGACGCGGTGGCGGGCGTCCTGGCGGTGTGGAAGGTGGGCGCCGCCTACCTGCCGATCGATCCGGCGAACCCGGCCGAGCGGGTCGGCTTCGTGCTGGCCGACAGCCGGGCCGTGGCCATGGTGACCACCGAGGACATCCTCGACGCCCTGCCGGTGGTGCGCGTGCCCGTGATCGCCGTCGACGCCCTCGACACCGCGGTCGTCGGCGACATCGGGCCCGCGTCGCCCGGCACCGCGGAACTGGCGTACGTGATGTACACGTCGGGGTCGACCGGCCGGCCCAAGGGCGTCGCGATCACCCACGGCGGACTCGCCAACTACGTGAACTGGGCCGCCGAGGCCTACGACATGGGTGACGGCGGCGCCGTCCTGTACTCGTCACCGGCGTTCGACCTGACCGTGACGAGCCTGCTGGTGCCGCTGGTGGCCGGCGCGGCGATCTCGGTCAGCGAGGACGGCGGAGTCGAGGGACTGGCCGAAGTGCTGCGCTCCGGCGGCGGGTTCGACCTGGTGAAGGTGGTCCCGGCACACCTCCCGATGCTGGCCCAACTGCTGCCTGCCGAACAACTGGCGCGCGCTGCGCGGCGCTGGGTGGTCGGCGGTGAGGCACTGCCGTCGCAGGCGGTGTCGTCCTGGCTGGAAGCGGCGCCGGACGCGGTGGTGGTGAACGAGTACGGCCCGACCGAGACCGTCGTCGGCTGCTCGATTCACGAGGTGCGGGCCGGCCGACGAATCGAGGGCGCGGTGCCGATCGGGCGGCCGATCGCCAACACGCGCCTGTACGTGCTGGACGACGGACTCGCCCCGGTGCCGGTCGGGGTGCCAGGAGAGCTCTACGTCGCCGGGGACGGCCTGGCACGCGGCTATGTGGGCCGCGCGGGCCTGACGAGCGAACGATTCGTGGCCTGCCCGTTCGGTTCCGGTGAGCGGATGTACCGCACCGGCGACCTGGCCAAGTGGATCTCCGACGGCGACCTGGTATTCCTGGGCCGCGCCGACGACCAGATGAAGATCCGCGGGTTCCGCATCGAGCCCGGCGAGGTGGAAGCGGTCCTGCGCACCCATCCCGCGGTGGCGCGGGCCGCGGTCGTCGCGCGGGAGGACACCCCGGGAGACGTACGGATGGTGGCCTACGTCGTCCCCGACGACGAAGGCGCCCCGCTCGACGGCGATGCCCTGCGGGAACTGGTGGCGCGACAACTGCCGGACTACATGGTCCCGACAGCCGTGGTGCCCCTGCACGACCTGCCGCTCACCGGTAACGGCAAGCTCGACCGCAAGGCGCTTCCGGCCCCCGACTACGCGAGCGGCGCCGGCGCGGGGCGCACGGCGACGACCGCCCAGGAGGAGCTCCTCTGCGGGGCGTTCGCCGAGGTGCTGGGCCTGGAGACGGTGGGTCTTGACGACAGCTTCTTCGAACTCGGCGGGCACTCCCTGCTCGGCGTACGACTGCTGTCCCGCATCCGCCTCGTGCTGGGCGCGGAGCTTCCGCTGTCGGCGCTGTTCGAACGGCCCACGGTCGCCGGCATCGCCGAGTGCCTCGCCGAGACCGGCGCGGTCCCGGTACGGCTGGAGTTGACGGCCGGGCCCCGCCCCGAACGGCCGCCGCTGTCGTTCGCGCAGCGCCGGCTGTGGTTCCTCGCCCAGCTCGAAGGCCCCAGCCCGACCTACAACACCACCGCAGCGATCCGCCTCACGGGCGGCCTCGACATCCCCGTGCTCGCGGCGGCACTGCGGGACGTCATCGCGCGCCACGAACCACTGCGCACCGTGTACCCGACCGCCGACGGCGAGCCGTTCCAGCGCATCCTCGACATGCAGGACCTGGAATCCTGGGACCTGGCGGTGCGCCACGTCGACGCGGCCGGTGCCGCCGAGGCGGTGACGCGGGCCACCCGGCGCGCATTCGACCTGGCCGAGGAAGTGCCGTTCCGGGCCTCGCTGTTGCGGGTCGCCGAGGACGAACACGTACTGGTGCTTGTCCTGCACCACATCGCCAGCGACGGGTGGTCGCTGGCGCCACTCGGACGTGACGTGTCGGCGGCGTACACGGCGCGGGCACGGGGTGAGGCGCCCGCGTGGACCCCGCTGCCGGTGCAGTACGTCGACTACGCGCTGTGGCAACGGGAACTACTGGGCGACGAGTCCGACCCGGACAGCCTGCTGGCGACGCAGATCGAGTACTGGCGGCGCACCCTCGCCGGAGCCCCACAAGAGCTGACGCTGCCCACCGACCGGCCGCGCCCGGCGGTGCCCAGCCGCCGCGGGCACCGGGTGCCGTTCCAGGTGGGCGCCGAGATCCACCAGCGGTTGGTGGATCTCGCCCGCGCCGAGGGCGTCACCTCGTTCATGGCCCTGCAGGCCGCGTTGGCGGTGCTGCTGTCCCGGCTCGGCGCCGGCCACGACATCCCGATCGGCATCCCGGTCGCCGGACGTGCCGACGCGACGCTGCACGACTTGGTGGGAAGCTTCGTCAACACCCTCGTGATCCGCACCGATCTGTCCGGGGACCCGGAGTTCCGGGAGGTCCTGGCACAGGTCCGGGAGACGAGCCTCGGGGCCCTCGCACATCAGGACGTGCCGTTCGAGCGGCTGGTCGAGGAACTCGTCGAAACCCGGTCGCTCGGCCGGCACCCGCTGTTCCAAGTGATGCTCACCGTGCAGAACGTCGAACGTGCCGAACTGGACCTGCCCGGCGTCCACATGGCGAGCGCCGGCACGAGCGACGTGGACACCGCGGCAGCGCCTGCGGCGCGCCACGACCTGCACTTCACCGTCGGTGAGACCTTCGACGACCAGGGACGCCCCGCGGGACTGCGCGCACTGGTGACCCTGGCCGAGGACCTGTTCCACGCCGAGACGGCGCACCGGATGGCCGCCTGGTTCGTACGGGTCCTGGAGACGGTGACCGAGACCGCGAACACGCCGCTGCACGCGATCCAGGTACTCGACGCCCACGAGCGGCACCGCCTGATCCACCAGTGGAACGACACCGCGGCGACCGGGCCGCGACCCGCCCTCACCAGCCTGTTCCTGGACCAGGTGGCCGCGACACCGGACGCGACGGCCCTCGTGGCCGACGGCACCGAGGTCACCTACCGCGAGCTCGACGCGTCCGCGGACCGACTCGCCCGACACCTCCGCGCCCTGGGCGTCGCCGATGAGTCCGTCGTGGGACTGTGCGTGCCCCGCGGCATCCAGATGATCACGGCGATCCTGGGCGTGTGGAAGGCCGGTGCCGCATACCTGCCCCTCGACGCCCAACTGCCGCCCGAACGCCTCGCGTTCATGGTCGACGACAGCGGCGCGCGCGTGGTGCTCGTGGACCAGGACTCGGATCCCGCGAGCTTCGCGGCACCGGCGGGGGTGCCCGTAGCGACGATCGACGAGGCACTGCACCCTGCGGATCCCACTGGGCCCGAACCGGCCGCGCCGGTCGTGACGGCACCCGCCGGCCTCGCCTACGTGATGTACACCTCGGGCTCGACGGGCGCACCGAAGGGTGTCGCGGTCACCCACGGAGCGCTGGCCAACTACGTGGCCTCCGTCTCCGAGCGGCTCGACTGGACCGGCGAGGGTGCACGATACGGACTGCTGCAACCGCAGGTGACCGACCTGGGCAACACGGTGGTCTTCGCCAGCCTGGCCACCGGAGGGCAGCTGCACGTCCTGGACGCCGAAGCGGTGACCGACCCGGTCGCCGTGTCCGCGTATCTGCGCGAGCACCGCATCGACCACGTCAAGGCAGTGCCGTCACACCTGGCGGCGCTGGCCGCGGACGCGGGCACGGGCGCCGTGCTGCCCGCCCGCTCCCTGGTGCTCGGCGGCGAGGCGGCCCCCGCCGCCTGGACGCGTGACCTGGTCGCGGCGGCCGCCGAACGGCGCGTGTTCAACCACTACGGGCCGACGGAGACCACCATCGGAGTGGCCACCGCCGAGTTGTCACCCGCGGCCCTCGCCGAGGGCGTCGTCCCGATCGGCACACCCATCGCCAACACCCGCCTGTTCGTCCTCGATGACGCGCTCGCCGCGGTACCGACCGGGGTCGTCGGCGAGCTGTACGTCGCCGGCGCCGCGCTGGCACGCGGCTATGTGGGACGCCGCGCGCTGACGGCGGAACGCTTCGTGGCGTGCCCCCACGGCGTCGGCGAACGGATGTACCGCACCGGCGACCTCGTCAAGCGGACCGCCGACGGCGACCTGGTGTTCGTAGGCCGCGCCGACACCCAGGTGAAGATCCGCGGCTACCGCGTCGAACCCGGCGAGGTCGAGGCCGTCCTGGTCCAGCACCCCGCCGTCTCCCGCGCCGCAGTGATCGCCCGCGCGGACGGCGCGAGCGGCGACCGTCTCGTCGCCTACGTCGTGCTCGCCGAAGGCGCGTCCGGCACCCGGGACCTGCGGGAGTTCGTGGCGGCGCGGCTGCCGGAATACATGGTGCCCGCGGTCGAAGTGGCTCTCTCCGAGCTGCCGTTGACCGAGAACGGGAAACTGGACCGCACGGCGCTGCCCGACCCCGACGACGGCACGGCCGTCCACCACGACCGGGAACCGTCGGGCGCGACCGAGACCGCGCTCTGCGAGATCTTCGCCGAGGTCCTCGGCCTGGACCGGGTCGCAGTGCATGACAGCTTCTTCGACCTGGGCGGACACTCCTTGCTCGCGATCCGGCTGCTGTCCAGGATCCGCTCCAGGCTGGGCGCGGAAGTCAAGATCAGGACGCTGTTCGAGGCACCGTCGGTGGCGGACCTCGCTGCCCGAGTCGAAGGCCCCCGCAGCGACCGGACCCGCCTCCCACTCCGAGCGAGTACACGCCCGGAGTGCCTGCCGCTGTCCTTCGCGCAACAACGCCTGTGGTTCCTCGGCCGGTTGACCGGACCCAGCCCGACCTACAACATTCCCCTGGCCATCCGATTGACGGGCACCCTGGACGTCCCGGCACTGGCGGCGGCACTGCGGGATGTCATCGCGCGCCACGAACCGCTGCGCACCGTCTACCGCTCCACCGACGGCGAGCCGTGCCAGCAGATCATCGACCCGGACGAACTCGACTGGCGCCTCACGGTGACCGACGTACAGCCCGAAGCCCTGACCGAGGCCGTCGCGCAGACCGCGAGCTACGCCTTCGACCTGTCGGCGGAGCTGCCGATCCGAGCATGGCTGTTCGACCTGGGAGCGGACGAGCGGGCCCTGGTCCTGGTCGTGCATCACATCGCCACCGACGGCTGGTCGCATGCCCCGCTGGGCCGGGACCTGTCGACGGCGTACGCGGCACGGCTGCGGGGGGACGCTCCGGTGTTCGCGGCGTTGCCGGTGCAGTACGCGGATTACGCGTTGTGGCAGCGGGAGTTGCTCGGGCAGGAGTCCGACCCGAGCAGCCTTCTGTCGCAGCAAGTGGCGTACTGGCGCCGAGAGTTGGCCGGTGCCCCGGAGGAACTGGCGCTGCCGGTGGACCGGCCGCGTCCCGCGGTGGCGAGCCAGGTCGGTCACCAGGTGCCGCTGCGGGTGCCGGCGGAGGTGCACCAGCGGGTCGTCGACCTCGCGCGCGCCGAGGGCGCGACCCCGTTCATGGTCCTTCAGGCGGCGTTGGCGGTCACCCTTTCGCGTCTTGGTGCGGGGACGGATGTTCCGGTGGGTTCGGCGGTTGCCGGTCGTACGGACGAGGCGCTGGACGACCTCGTCGGGTTCTTCGTGAACACGCTGGTGGTGCGGACGGATCTGTCCGGTGATCCGGAGTTCCGTGAGGTGCTGGGGCGGGTGCGGGAGGCGAGCCTGGGCGCGTTCGCACATCAGGAAGTGCCCTTCGAGCGGCTGGTGGAGGAACTGGCACCGGAGCGCTCGCTGTCCCGACACCCGCTGTTCCAGGTGATGCTGACGCTCCGAAACCTCCAGAGCGCCGCCCTCGACCTGCCCGGCGTCCACGCCGAGGCGCTCGACGGATCAGGGAACGCGGCACGGTTCGACCTGGAAGTCCACCTCCGCGAGACCTTCGACGACCAGGGACGCCCGGACGGGTTCGAAGGATCGCTGAACGGCTCGGTGGACCTCTTCGACGCACCTTCGGTCGAGGCGATCGCGCAGCGGATGGCGCGGGTGCTGGAGCTGGTGACGGCGGTTCCGGGTGTGCGGTTGCATGCGGTGGAGGTGCTCGGTGCGGGTGAGCGGGAACGGGTTCTGCACGAGTGGAATGACACGGCGGTTGCTGTTGATTCGGTGACGTTGGTTGATTTGTTTGAGGAGCGGGTGGTGGCTGCTCCGGGTGCGGTGGCGGTGGTG